>JAILFQ010000362.1 GCA_024697505.1 Lachnospiraceae bacterium | reverse complement strand
ATTATAAGGGTATGAATATAAAAGAAGCGTCTGAAAAGAAGGGCTTCTTTGGAATATTTAAATAAACGCAGGCTAAAAAAGCCTGCGCTTTTTTTTACCCGTGTCTAATTGAATATGTAAAAAAATCCTAAATTTATCCTTGATAAAATTTTATAAATAAGTTAGAATATCCTAACGTGTGGTATACAAGACTAACCACGCAAAGGGGGCAATTCATATCATTTGAGGGGTTGTTTGATTTAACGCAGTGCTTTGCGTTATGAGCAATTAGCGAAAGTGGATTGCTAATATCATTGAATTAGGGAGGTTACCTTTTATGGACCGCAGTACATCAAGAACAAATGGTGTAAAACAGGCCCAGAAGAAGTCCATCTTGGCATGGATTCTGGAATGGGCCGGACGTAAGAAGGGCTACTACATTGGCAGTATACTTCTTGCAATTATTAACGTACTTTTTAAAGTTATTCCTTTCTTTATAATTGGCAACATTGTACAGCTGCTGGTTGAAGAGTGTAAGGAACCAAAAGAATACATAACAAGAATAGGAACTATTTTGGTTATGTTTCTGGTTTCGGAGTTGGCACATTCTTTCTCCACAACCGCATCACATGTAGCAACATTTAATGTAATAGGCGGAATAAGGAAAAGCGTTCTCGACAAGCTTACCAGAATACCGCTTGGCTACGTAAAAGATACTCCTTCGGGAACCTTAAAAAGCGTTATAGTGGAAAGAGTAGACAGCATAGAAACAACTCTTGCCCATGTTGTGCCGGAGTTTACATCCAACCTGCTTGCACCGCTGATCACCTTTATCTATTTTATTGTTATCGATTACAGACTGGCTCTCTGGTCTCTTGCACCGGTGGGAGTCGGACTTATCTTCTTTATTCTTATGGTGAGTACCACCGGAACATATTATCCAAGAGTTATAAAAGCAGCAAAAGATCTTAACGGTGCAGCCGTTGAGTACATAGACGGAATAGAGGTTATTAAAGCTTTTTCCAAAACCGAAGGTTCCTACGAAAGATTTAAAGAGGCCGCAAGGGAAAATGCAAATGCGCCTATAAGCTGGATGCGCCGTTGTAACCTTGAACAGTCCGGTTCTCTTGTAATTATGCCGTTTACGCTTTTAACCGTTCTTCCTGTGGGTGGTTTCTATGTGGCAAACGGAAGCCTTAGCGTTGCAAACTTTGTTATGTGCGTAATACTTTCTCTTTGCACTGTCGGCCCGTTAATGATAATTGCAACTTATCTGGACGACATAAGCCGTGTAGGTCTTGTTCTTACAGAGGTAACAAAGATCCTTGAGCAGCCTGAGCTTGACAGACCTGCAGATAACGGCGAAAAGATAACCGGCAACGGAATAGATCTTGAAAATGTAAGATTTTCTTACGACTCAAGCCGCATCATTATAACAAATGATGAGCAGGATGTTATGTCCGCAAAGGATAAGGAAAAGGCTGCGGCAGCTAAAAAGGCAGCCAAAGAGGTCCTTCACGGAATTAATATTCACATTGAACCGGGTACCTTTAACGCCCTTGTGGGTCCTTCCGGAAGCGGTAAGTCCACAATTGCAAAACTTATTGCATCATTCTGGGATCCGGATGAAGGTACAATTAAACTTGGCGGTACGGATATAAGAAAGATAGAACTTGAGGAATACAACAGAAATATTGCTTACGTTTCTCAGGATAATTACCTTTTCGATATGACCGTAAGGGATAACATAAGACTTGGAAAACCTTCCGCAAGCGATGCCGAGGTTGAAGATATTGCAAGAAAGGCCGGCTGCTACGACTTCATTATGAATCTTGAAAAGGGATTTGATACGGTTTGCGGCGGCTCCGGCGGCCATCTTTCCGGCGGTGAAAAGCAGAGGATTTCCATTGCAAGGGCCATGCTTAAAGATGCACCTGTTATTATTCTTGACGAGGCAACCGCATATACGGACCCGGAAAACGAAGCAATAATCCAGTCTTCCATAGCAAAACTTGTTAACGGAAAGACACTTCTTGTTATTGCCCACAGACTTTCCACAATTAAGGAAGCAGACAAGATAATTGTTATTAATGATGGAAATGTTGAGGCGGAAGGAAAACACGCCGAACTTCTTGAAAAATGTCCTCTTTACAGGGAAATGTGGGAAGCTCACGTTGCCGTAAAGGATTCTGACGAGGGGGTGAAGGCAGATGTTTAATGTATTAAATAAATTCTTTAAATTTTCCGGCCCGGAAAATGAAAAGAAGTTTAAGGCTTCTATCGTTTTCAGTGTGTTCGAAGCTATATTCGGAGCGTTTAAGGTACCTGCAATAATGTACCTGCTTATGGGAATTTTAAATAAAGAGGATCTTGGAAAGTACATTCAGGGTTCTGCAATAATACTGGGTGTTTCTCTTATTTTACAGATCGCAATGAGAATGAAGATCACCATGCTGCAGACGGAAGGCGGATACAACGCAGCATCATTTAAGAGAATTGATATTGCAAAGAAACTCAGATACCTTCCAATGGGCTTCTTTAACGAGGCAAGCCTTGGAAACATTTCCTCGGTTGCCACAAACACAATGGAAGAACTTTCAAACGTTGCTACAAGAGTAGTACTTACAACTACAAAGGGTATTATAGAAACAGTAGTTATTATCTGCTTTATAACGGCCTTTGACTGGAGAATAGGTCTTATCTCCGCAGTGGGTATGGCATTATTCCTCCTTATTACAACAGGAATGCAAAGGGCTGCACATGGAGTATCCGAAGACAAGGTTCAGGCGGATGAAAGACTTGTAGGAGAAACGGTTGAGTATATTCAGGGAATATCGGAAGTTAAGAGCTACAATCTTTGCGGTGAAGAAAGCAAGAAGATCAATGCGGCAAATGACCGTACCGTTGAGTGTAATATTCGAATGGAAAAGCGTTTTGTACCATATATGTTCGGTGAGAACATGGTTATAAGACTCCTTACGGTAGTTGTAATGAGCGTTTGTGTTTATTTCTACATTTCCGGAAGCATGACACTTCTTTATGCAATAGGCATGACGATAATGTCTTACATGATGTTTGCGGCACTTGAAGCAGCAGGTAATTTCTCCGCCCTTCTTCATACCGTAGAACTTTGTGTAAACAAGGCAAACGCCATTCTTGATCTTGAAGATATGGACATAGACGGAAAAGACGAGAAACCTGCAAACCATAACCTGGAATTAAAGGATGTTGTATTCTCTTACGACAAGAAGAGGGTAATTAACGGCGTAAGTCTTAAGATACCGGAAAAAACCTCCCTTGCAATTGTTGGCCCGTCCGGCGGCGGTAAGACAACCCTTACAAGACTTATTGCAAGATTCTGGGACGTTGAAGGCGGAGAAGTAACCCTTGGCGGAGAAAACATTAAAAACTACAGCATGGACAGCCTTATGAACAACTTCTCCTTTGTATTCCAAAGCGTTTACCTTTTTAATGATACCATCGAGAACAACATAAAATTCTCCAATCCTGCCGCAAGCCATGAGGCAGTTGTAGCGGCGGCTAAAAAGGCTTGCTGTCACGACTTTATAGAAAAGCTTCCTAACGGCTACAACACAGTTATAGGGGAAGGCGGAGCCAGCCTTTCCGGCGGTGAAAAGCAGAGAATTTCCATTGCAAGAGCAATAATGAAGGACGCGCCTATTATCATTCTTGACGAGGCTACCGCAAATGTGGACCCTGAAAACGAGAAGGAGCTTACAGACGCAATTCATTCTCTTACAAAGGACAAAACGGTTATAATGATAGCTCACAGACTT
>JAILFQ010000360.1 GCA_024697505.1 Lachnospiraceae bacterium | reverse complement strand
CCCTGTGGAAATACAGGGGCTTTGGTACAACGCGTTAAAGGTTATGGAGGCGCTTGTTCCTGAAGAGAAAGCAGAGTATGCGCGGCTTGCCGAAAAAGTTAAATCCAGTTTTAATAAGCTGTATTATATTGAAAGGAAGGCTTCTTTGGCTGATTGTATGGGAAATGACCCTTTTAACAGAACTGTGGATGATTCCATCAGACCAAATCAGCTTTTTGCTCTTTCAATGCCTTTTTCTGTTGTGGATGATGATGTGGCGGAAAAAGTCCTTCATACAGCAAGAGAAAAACTTCTTACAGGATACGGATTAAGAAGTCTTGCACCTGACGAAAAAGGATATATAGGAGACTACGAAGGGAATCTTTTAAGCAGAGATAAGGCTTACCATATGGGAACAACCTGGCCGTTCCTTTTTGGAACCTATGCGGATGCATATTTAAGGGTCTATAAAGGAAAGGATAAGGACGGACATATTCTTGGATGTTTAAAAGAGTTTTATAAACAAATGGACGAAGGGTGCATAAACGGTATTGCGGAAGTGTCCGACGGAAATGCCCCCGCAGAAGGCAAGGGGTGTTATACTCAGGCATGGAGTGTGGGAGAAGTCTTAAGGATAGTATCCTTGTTTGTTTAGCTTTAAAGATGTATAATTACAATGTTATTGTTTTTACGAAAAGATATTGTAACAGAACGAAGGAGAATGCTTGTTATGGAAGATAATGATAAATATGTTAAAGGCTCAGTGGCTTCCAAGGGCTCTAAGGGAAGTAACATTGTCCTTGCAATAATCCCGATGGTGGTTGGGCTTGCTGTTCAGGGAACTGTAAGCGTAATATTAACGGGAGCATATATGGTTTTTTATTTTATAAATCATCCGGAAGTTATACGGCCAAGTACGGGAGTGGTGGATTACGGTGGACTTGTTAATGCTTTGTACGATTCCGGATTCTTTTCCACCATTCTTTTTATAGCAACCTTCGCAACTCTTGTAGTAGGCTTCTTCTGGTACAGGGGAGTGTTTAGGAAAGAAGATGCGGGAATTAAGTCTTTAAGCCCTAAGATTTTTCTTCCTATGGTTTTGCTTGGAATAGGCGGCCAGTTTGTGATCAGTCTTGTTCTTACAAAAGTAACGGAAATAATTCCTGCAGGTATAACAGAACAATACTCGCAAATGATGGAAAGCGTCCTTGCCGAAGGAAATGTATTTTTGAGTGCTGTTTCCACCGTAATTCTGGCACCGATGGCGGAGGAACTTCTTTACAGAGGAATATCTCTTGGATATGCAAAGAGGTCTCTTTCTGTTATTTCTGCGGCACTTCTTCAGGCTGTACTTTTTGGGATTTATCATGCAAATATAATACAGGGAGTGTATGCATTCCTGATAGGTCTTGTGTTTGCCTATGTATATCTCTTATTTAATACTATTTGGGCGTCCATTCTTTTGCATGCCTGCTTTAATGCGGCAGCATATTTGTCTGTGCTTATGGGCGGACTTATTGAAAGTGAATTTGCAATAAACTGTATAATGCTTGTTGCAGGTCTTGGATTCTCATTCCTTGGTTTTAAGCTTTTACCTTGGGCGAAGAAAGAGAATGCAACGGACAATGTTGCAGAAAACGCATAGATAAATCATAAGAAAAACTTTAGATATTGTTAATTGACTGTCGATGGCGCTCTTTATATTATATTTACAGACTAATCTATGCCATTGGCAGAAAGGTGAATATGGGAAAATTTTTAAGAAAACTTGAATTAAAATATGGAAAATATGCAATAAAGAACTTACCGCTCTACATACTTGTTGTTTACGCTTTGGGCTATGTAATAGAGCTTTTTTCGGGCCAGACAACGATTATGAGTTATCTGGTATTAAACCCGTATTTGATTATTCATAAGGGACAGATATGGAGACTGGTAACCTGGCTTTTGGTTCCGCCATCCGGTTTTGATATTTGGACCTTGATAATGTTATATTTTTACTTTTCCATTTCAAAGACTCTTGAAAATGTTTGGGGAAGTTTTAAATTTAACCTCTATATTTTCTCCGGCATAATATTTACAATAATAGGTGCATTTATTATGTACGGTATTTCAAAGATAACTTTTGCGGATTACATAGACGTTTATACTGCAGAGAAGGTTTATACATCTCTTGCAACCGTAGACGGAGTGGCACTTCCTTCGCTCTGGTTTTTTGCAATTAATACGTATTATATAAGCATGTCTATATTACTGGCTTTTGCGGCGACATTTCCGGAGACACCGATCCTGTTTATGTTCTTCATTCCGCTTAAGATGAAGTGGGTGGGAATAGGCTACGGTGTATACCTGGTTTATCTTTTCATTGTTTCCGCAATTCCTGTAAAGATAATCATTGTTATGTCTTTACTCAACTTCCTCTTCTTCTTCCTTGCAACCAGGGACTATATCCGTGTTTCTCCGAGAGAATTTAAACGTAAGTCGGAATTTAAGAGAAAGATGAGAGAAGCCGAAAGAAATGCGGGTTACAGAAACCCTTACACAAATACTAATTCCGGTTCTTCTTATAATTCCGGAAGCGGAGAGACGTATTCAGGTTCTCAAACTACCAGAAAAAACAATGTTATTACAAGACATAAATGTGCAATATGCGGTCGCACGGAACTGGACGATCCAAACCTGGAGTTCCGTTTCTGCTCAAAGTGTGACGGAAACTACGAATATTGTATGGATCATTTGTACACCCATGAGCACGTAAAAAGAATAGTGCCGGGAAAGACAGAATATTACGAAGACAAATAGAAATAACGGAGATTTAACCAATGGATAACGACATAAAAAAACTCTCAAATGATTTACGCGCCGGAAGGGAAGCGGAAAGGACACTCCCAATGGTAATGAATGAAGCTGCATCCGCATACGGAATGCTTGCCCTTTATAACCTGCTTATGGATTATCAGACCTATTCCGAAAGCGTACAGATAGGAACGTTTAAAGAATCCGGTTCAGGTAAGGAAGAGTTTTTTAAGGTTGACTCTATCATTAAAGAAAATATACTTGGAGAATATTCTCCGGAAAAGAATGCTGAGGCGGTTGCACGTCTTATAGAGCTTAGAGAAAAGCTTATTAAGAGAATGGATGTGCTTACTTCCTACACAGACAGGCTCACGCTTTGCGAGTACGTAATCAATCGTTTGGAAATGAAGTTTGAAGACAAGACATTTCCTGAAATGGATAACGATGGTCTTGCCAGAGATATACTTGAGAAGATATTTGCAACAAATGATAACGCCCTTATAAATTCCAATATAAGAGATATGCTTGCAAATCTTCCTGTAAGAATGACAAAGAGCAAAATGCTTGATTATATTACAGATTCTTTTAACGTTTACAAAAATGCCGAAAAGGAATCTGTTGATACCTACGATTATATGTTAAGATGTGCGGCCGGAATATATAAGCCGGAGGCAGAAAAAGAGATTTTTGCGGGTCTTTGCGGTAAGGTTGAAAAACTTGAAGGCATGGTAAACCAAAAGGAAGTTTCAAAGGAAGATTATCTTCTTTCCAAAGAAATTCTTGATGAAGCATGCGATGAAGTTAAAAATCTTTCCGAAGAGGTTGAAAGCACCGCAAGACTTGCCAACGAATGCCTTACAATCCTTCTTTGCAAGCCGTATTTTACCCTTTCTGCGGAAAGAGAATGTACAAAGCTTTATGGCATTTTGAAGGAGCTTACAAAGGAAGACCCGGATATTGCGGAGCTTTTTGGACAAATTGAAGGAGAAATGGAACTTGTTTCCGAAAGAGTGTCGGAAATAGATGCCATTGTTCAGGCGGCGGACGAGAAATACGAAAAGCAGTTTGCCGAGCTTCTTCTTACTACCGTACACGAGGCTGTCAGGGTGTCTGCAAGATTAAATTCCGGAAGCCTGTTTGCTTCTCTTAAGGAGCAGGAAAAAGAAACGACTGAAGAGGGATATGCTCTTAAAGTAAGAGATGCCTTTCTTTCTGACATAACAAAGGTTTTTGAAGAGTCTGAAAGAGAAAGAATGAGAGCTGTAATGGCTTCTGTTTTAAAGGAACTTCCGGTATTTTTCGGAAACAGAACGGAAGTAATGGAATATGTAAGAAATTCCCTTGACAAGTGCAGGGATAATGGTGAAAAATATATAAGTGTAGAATTACTTAACAGTTGTTTTGACTAATCAACGAACATAAATTTAATGGGGGAAACTAATGCTTAGGTGGGCAAAAAAGCTTTATGTGGACGAGAGCATGGGGGAAGTAAAAAGTCTTGTAATGCTTAAGAAACGAATAGAGCATAATTGGTTTGCGGGAGATGTTTATCTTATAACATCACCGACAAATCCTGCTAATACAGCGGATATTCATAGTCTGAAAAATCTTAAATTTCCCTATTACAAGAGAAGAGAAATAATTGTATACGGACTGGCAAAGGGGGCCGGAAAAGCAAATGAATTGTTTGCTAAGATTGCTCTCGAAGCTATGTCCGAAAATGGAGAAAAACCGGATCTTAAGGAGTATTTTAAAGAATTATGCTGAAAATATTGCTTCTTATACTTAAGATAATCGGCTTTATACTTCTTGGAATATTGGCAATTCTATTGCTTCTTCTTTTGGTTGTTTTATTTGCTCCGTTCAGGTATAAAGCAAAGATTATAGTAAACAAAAAAGAAACAGATATAAAAGCCGGAGTTAAGTGGATATTCGGACTTTTAAAGGCGGATTTTTTCTTTGACGGAAAGCATTCGAACTTTACGCTGAAGGTTTTGGGAAAAGCTTTAAAGAAAAAGAGTAAAAGCGAAAAAACCGAAGCGGAAGAAGCGGAGACCGGGGAAGAGCCGGAATCTTCGGAACAGACCGGAGAAAGTAACAAGACGGAATCCAATGAGGAAGCGGAAGAGAAAGTCAAAGAGACAGCCAAAGAGACAGCTTCTGAAGAACAGGCGGCAGAAGAGCAAACAGTAAAAGATAAGAGTCAAAAAGCCGGTAAAGGCAAGCTTGCTGCATACAAGGATCTTTTGGAAGACGAAAGCGTCAGAAACGCTCTTTCATATACTTTAAAGAAGGTCGGGAGACTGTTGAAGTATCTTCTTCCGAGAAAGATCAAAGGGTATATCACATTCAAATATCTTTTTATCAAATTCCGGTTCCAGTTTAAACACCGGCCCGGTCTTGGCGTAAACTGCGCTTACAGCGCCAAGTATCTTTCCTGTTGTTGCAGGATCCCCGGTTCCGAATCTTACATACCCTTTGATCTTTCTCGGAAGAAGATACTTCAACAGTCTCCCGACCTTCTTTAAAGTATATGAAAGCGCGTTTCTGACGCTTTCGTCTTCCAAAAGATCCTTGTA
>JAILFQ010000355.1 GCA_024697505.1 Lachnospiraceae bacterium | reverse complement strand
TATTCTCATAGCAGTTCATACCAATCCCGCCTTCAAAATATGGGTACCAGTCCTTATTCCTGAAGGCGGGATTGGTATGAACTGCTATGAGAATATAGCCAAATTCCTTGGCGGAAAGATGGAAAGAGTCGAGTCGAGGATTTTTGACAGATACACTTTTACCTTTAAGTAAGTGTACACTATAAATTGAAAACGTTTGTTTTTGGTGTTTTATGTTTGTATGTGTTGGCCGGCTGGTGCCAAGCGTGGCATTGGCTGGCCGTTTTTACAAAATGTGTATTAAAATATAAAGATTATGAGTAAGATATCTGAGAAAGTGACTGAGTTTTGCAGACAGAACTGCATCAGTTATAATAGGCTTTTGACTATTGCCGAGTCACTTATCATCAAAAATCGGATAAGTCATGTGTTTTTTGATTGCTTTAAATGGATGGATGATTCTGATATTGAAGGGTTGCAATCGCTGCTGCTTGACGATATTATTAAAGACATAGAGGAAAGCGCAGACGAGGACTTCAATGATGACGATGTTCGGATTGCTATAAGAAGAACGCTGTTTGAAAAGTTAGGAATTTAGTTATGATAAGGGATTATTCAGGAATAAATTATCGTCCAGACCTCGTAGTGTGCAATAACTGCGGTAGTAAAATGCTGGTTGATCATGATTGCTGTGAATGTCCTATGTGCGGTTCTGAGGGCTGCCTTATGGACATTGAGCAAGAAATCGATGAGGATAGATATTGTGAGTTAATGGAGCTATATTAAAGTTTTTGCTATGTTTTATATACTTAAAAAGAATGTAGCTGGCCGTATTCACGATATGTACTTTAAGCATTACGACCAGGCTGAGATTTTCATGAAGAGGGATATTGAGGATATCATAAGAAGCTATGGCAAGATTTCATATACATCTGAGGATAGCTTTGATGTCGCTAAGGGAGTTCTTAAAAGATGGGAGCGTGTCGTAACAAAAGATGGTGTCAATTTCAGCTGGGATATTATAGAAGGTTATTTCATGGATCACATCAATCAAACAATTAGAAAATAGAATAAGTTATGAAGACTCTTGAGGAAATATTTCAGATTCATTTTGGCTGCAAGAAACCATTTGATAAGGACGGAGACCTAACAGTGTCTGGTCTTAAGGCTTATTCCAAACTTTTGGTGCTACTTGACGATTTAAACTCTGTTGGTATTGTTGAAAATAACAATTACCATGATGTAATAGATGAAATTCTAAAAGATAATTATTAATATGGAAAGAGAAGATAAAATACGTGCTATAATTGATGCTGTCAAAACTGGGAATATCGATTGCCGTATTTACGAAGAGCTTGATATTGTCGATTATATTGACGATGATGGCAAGAAGTGGAGTGATGTGCTGGATTACATTGATAATAATGGTTATGTGCATATAATATATGGAATTGACTTTTACGACCATAAGGTGCCATTATCGTCACTCTTGGAATCGAGCCTGGATGAGATATTGAGATACGTTAACATTCCAGAAACGCATACAAAGTAAATGGAGGCTAAGATTTTAAAAGATTTGTATTGTTCAGTAGTATGAGAGCTTATATATTTGTACACAAGTCGATAATTCCTGGCGATAGGGAGCTTGATGAATTTACCCGCAAAGAGTTTATCGACATCGTGAATTTTGGTTATGGCAGCGAAAACGTTTACATATATAATTCGATTGAAGACTATATTGCTGCCTTTAATAGACAGGAAGCGCCCAGCCAACAGGACTACCGTTGTAGGGCAATAAATCTTTAATATTGGTATTTTTAAAACGTACAATTATGAAGAATAAAACAAACGAGCAGATTGGCATTGATCCGCAGACTTTTTTAGAGAACTGGCACCCCTATTACCATGCATGTGACGAGATTGCATGGATTGATGATATTGATAAGCTACTTGACGGAGAGGCTGTGGAAGGTGATGCTGCAAGTACTGGAAACTATGCCGGTCTTTCACATGATGAGCTTATCAGTGAAAAAAACAAGCTCATGGGGAAGGTTATGAGAGAAGCATTTAACCACTACATGAAAGTTAATTATCCATATGGAAGAATGGAATCATTCGTAATCACCAGGGTTACACGAGACGACCTTGATGCGTTAGGTTTTGATGCTCAAGATTTGGATGATAGTACAATGGGGTGGCTGGCAAGTAGAATGGAGAATGATTATCTTGAGCAGCTGTACTGGACTTCGTTAAAGATAACAGCTGAGTACATGGATATCCCATTAAAGGGTGAACCTGAAGAAGAGGAGGAGGAATGAACTGATTAATAAAAGCACATTTACTAATAATCACGACTATGCAAATTGTTAGGAAAAACTTCGATTGGGAATATGAAACTGAAAAGTTGGCATATCGTTTTAATTTGTATAAGTACAACC
>JAILFQ010000338.1 GCA_024697505.1 Lachnospiraceae bacterium | reverse complement strand
AGGCTTAAACAGATACTTCCCTCTTGCAGACGGAACAAAGCTACACGCTCTTAAAAATGTGGAAATAGAGATACCCAGAGGAAAGCTTACTATATTAAGGGGCAGATCCGGTTCCGGTAAAACAACACTTTTAAACCTGCTCGGAGCTCTTGATGTTCCTGAAGAAGGCCATGTTTTGTTTGACGGAAACAACCTTTCCGAAATGACTTCGAAAGAAAGAACGATCTTAAGAAGAAAGAACACCGGTTTTGTCTTTCAGTCAATAGCATTGATTCCAATGATGACGGCGTTTGAAAACGTGGATTATGCGCTTAGACTGTCCGGTTATAAGGGAAACAGAAAAGAAAGAGTTATGGACTGCTTAAATGCAGTCGGACTTGGTGCAAGAGCTCCTCATTTTCCGGAGGAAATGTCCGGAGGAGAGCAGCAAAGAGTGGCAATTGCAAGAGCAATGGCACACATGCCGAGTGTAATATTTGCGGATGAACCTACAGGAGCGCTGGATACCACAACAGGTCTTCAGGTTATTAAACTCCTGAAAGAACTTATAGAAAAAGAAAATCTTACCGTGGTTATGACAACACATGATCCTAATATCATGAAGCTTGGCGACTGCGGATACGAATTGGAAGACGGTGAGATAATTGGAAACTGGCAGAGCAATGATTAAATGTGACAATCTTGTAAAAATATATAAGAGTGCCGAAACCGAAGTCATGGCGCTGCAGGGACTCGACATTACCATAGAAGAAGGCGAGTTCATGGCTATTATCGGTAACAGCGGAAGCGGAAAATCCACCTTTTTAAATATGATAGGTGCCCTGGATGTTCCGACCGCCGGCCGTTTGTACGTAGACGGTAAAGACCTCTTTAAACTTACAAAAAAAGAGATTGTTGATTACAAAAGAAAAACGGTTGGTTTTGTCTGGCAGAATAACGCAAGAAACCTTCTCCCTTATCTTACCGCAAGAGAAAACGTTCTTGTTCCAATGATGTTTGGAAGCGAGAAGGTTAAGGGGGAAAGAGCGGACGAACTTTTGGAACTTGTTGGAATAGGCCACAAGGCAAACGAGTATCCGCTTAAGATGTCCGGAGGAGAACAGCAAAGAGTCGCAATAGCGGTAGCCCTTGCAAATAATCCAAAGATACTTCTTGCGGACGAGCCGACAGGAGCTGTGGATGTGAAAACATCAGAGCATATTTTTGATGTGTTCAGAAAAATAAATAAGGAATATAACACAACGGTCGTTATTGTAACTCATGATATGAAACTTGCTGATAAAGTTAACAGAGTTGCATCCATAAGAGACGGAAAGATAAGCAGTGAAAAGCTTTCCGCTGCATTTTACGAAAAAGGACTTGAAAGCCTTCAGGGATTCTCGGAATTTTCGATCCTTGACAGAGCCAACAGAGTCCAGATACCAAGAGATCTTCTTGAAAAGGCCGGAATTACCGGAAACAGGGTAAAGATGGACTTTAGAGACGGAGAGATTGTTCTTTCCGGAGAAGATAAAGGGGAAATCGGTTCGAAATAATTGGCATAAAGCCATTATTTAATAAAATTTAAGGAGGAAATTTTATGAAGAATCACAAGAGACTTGTTGCACTCCTTCTTGCGAGTGTAATGGTACTCAGTCTTGCAGCTTGCGAGAAAAAGGGTGGAGAAACAGCAAATGATACACCAAAGCCAAGCACAGAGCAGGACACACCGACACCAACACCAACTCCGGAACCGGAGAAGTATGACTTTGGTGGTGTAACCGTTAAGGCATTCGGTTCCGAATGGAACAACCTTGACAGCGAAGAAGCCAAGTACGTAGAGGCTAAGGCTTATGTTGAGCAGAAGTACAACATCAAGCTTGAAAAGGCAGCTATGGAAGGTTATGACGGATACAACGATGATGACATTCTTATTTCATCCATCGCTGCAGGCGATCCGGCCGCACACATCATTAACCTTAACCCTGAAAGTATGGTTTCCTGTTATGTAAATGGTCTTCTTTACGACCTTACAGACAGCCTTGACAAACTTCAGGTTGGTTCTACCTACACAGATGTTGCTACATGGAAGGGCAGATGCTACGGCGTTGCTTACGAAAACATCGGTGATACATGGGTACTTGTTTATGACAGATCTTACCTCAAGGAAATCGGTATGGAAAAGACTCCTACAGATATGTTCATGGAAGGTAAGTGGGACTACGAAAGCTGCAAGGCATATCTTGCTGAGATGAAGTCCAAATTACCTGACGGTAAATATCCGATCGGATGCTATCCGTTCCACTGGGGCGTAATGGCTGCAAGTGCTAACGGCACACAGCTTGTAGACGTTAACGGTAACTTAAACTTCACAGATGAGTCTGTTGTTGAAGCAACACAGTTCTATCAGGAACTTGAGGAAGCAGGACTTGCATTCCCTTCATTCATTAAGCGTGATGAAGAGGGTAAAGTAGCAGAATATGACATGGCATATGCTGCAGATGATGAAAGAATCGTTCTTAAGAGAGTTGAGACATGGCAGCTTGGCGGCCTTGGCTTTGACTACGGTATCGTTTACTGGCCATGGGGCTCTAATGTAAAGTGCACAGGCGATTACACAACACTTTCAGATAACTATGCAACAGCAGGTGTTTACTGGGGCATGGATGCTATCGTTGCTGCAGCGGTAGATGCAACAGGTATTCCTGGTGATGTTCTTGCTCTTATCGATCAGGACTATCGTTATGCGGTAGCAGATGATGGCTTCGAATGGATGCATGAAGCATGGGTTGCTGAGAAGGCAGGTAACTACAAAAATGAGGGACCGGAAGCAGGTGAGCCAAGATCCTTCACAACAGAGCAGGATATCGAGCTTTTCGACTGGGGTCACACAAGATACAAGGCTGACTATGCTTGGTCATTCGACTCAGCAGGTTTTGTAAACATCTGGAGAGTATTCCAGGATATCTTCATGGAATATAAGGATGTTCGTTCAACACTTGAATCAGCAAAAAATGAAGCATTAGCAAATCTTAAGGAAGCCGGAATCCAATAATCATCCGGAAAAGTGAGAAGGTCGGCCGCTCTTAGCGGTCGGCCTATCACTTTGAAATTAGCGTAAAAGCTACGGAGGCGCAAATGAAAAAGAAAAGAGAGCGTAAACAGAAGATAGCGCTTGCAGTCATTATCGTCCTAATCGCAGTTATCGCCATAATTATTTCAAATAACAAAAACAAATCGGATGCAGAATTGCGTGCAAGCATTCTTGCGCAGGAATGGGATTATTCGGATGAACTTCCGACAGCCTATTCCACATATCTTGCTTCTCTTAAGACATCCGGCAAGATTGTGAAGGGTTCAGCTGAGGTTGAGGTTTCGGCAAAGGATTATAAATCTGCCGTACCGGAGGATTGTTTTGAGGTAACTACGGAAGGCGTTCTTACTTATAAAGGCGGAACAATCGAATACAATGTAAAAGTTCCTTCTGCAGGCACATATTACATAGAAGTCGGTTACCTTCCGGTTGCGGACGGAAATCTTACCATATTAAGAAATCTTTTGGTTAACGGTAAGTCTCCTTTTGATGAAGCAAAAGGAATTACCTTTGACAGAATGTGGGTGGATGAAAGTAAAGATTTCTTAATGAAAACGGATGAAAACCAAGGTTTTCCTACCCAGGTTCAGGATCCTGACTGGACAAGCGTTCAGCTTGAAAGTGCAGACAGATCCACAACAGGTCCGTTTTTATTCTATTTTAATAAGGGCAATAACACCATAGCGTTTACCGCAGAGCAGGCAACGCTTGGTATTTCATATATTAAACTCGTGCCGGCGGAAGAGCTTATAACTTATGAAGTCTATTCCGAGTCACACGCAAATGCTAAAAAGATAGATGCGGCAGAGATAGGAACAGATGGAAGAGTAACTGTTCAGGCCGAAGATACAAGTTATAAATCTTCAGCGGTTCTTCTTCCTCAAAATGACAGAACATCTTCCGTTACGGTTCCTCAGCATTCCAGCAATATTGTTCTTAACACTATTGGCGGAGCAACATGGAACCAGGCCGGTCTTGGCATTACATGGGAAATAGATGTTCCTGAAACAGGCCTTTACAGAATTGCAACAAGATTTATGCAGGCCGAAAACAGAGACTTCTATTCCGCAAGAGAACTCAAGATAAACGGAGAAGTTCCTTTCCTTGAAGCTGCAGATCTTAGATTTTATTATGATTCCGGTTTCCAGGTAGACTTTCTTGGTAATGATGAGGGGGCTTATTATTTCTATCTTGAAAAGGGCACCAATACACTTACTATGACGGTTACTCTCGGAGAACTGGCATATGCGGTAGAACAGACAAAGATAAGCGTTTACAACTTTAACGATCTTTTAAGAAGAATTACGGCAATTACAACAAGTACTCCGGATACATACAGAGACTACGCTATTACCACTTCCATTCCGGATATGGTAGACATTATGAGTAAAGAGTATGTAAGACTTACAAAAGTAATGGAGTCCTTCGGAGACAGTCTTGAAAGCACAACAAAGACTTCGGAAATTGCAAAATTCCTTCTTCAGCTTGAAACTCTTATAGAAAAGCCTGATAGGATCGCGAAGGAATATAATAATTTCTCTACAAATATTTCCGCTGTTTCTTCCTGGATGCTTCAGCTTGACGAACAGCCGCTCCAGCTCGACTACATTTGTCTTGTGGGAGAAGGAGCAAAATTACCGAAAGCAGAAGGAAACATATTCCAGAACCTGGCACATGGCATAGCAGGCTTTGTCGGTTCATTTACAAATGATTACAGAGTTAAAACAGATGCCAACGATGATGCGGAAAAGAATATAGTTGTATGGATAGCAACAAGTACAAGAGACCAGTATGATGTTGCTCAGAGAATGATAAACAACGCCTTTAAAGATTCAAATTATACCGTTGAACTTAAGATGGTAGGAGCGGGAGTTATTATGAAGTCCACGCTTACCGGAAACGGACCGGACGTTGCAATCCAGCTCGACTATTCCATACCTACAAACTTTGCATTCAGAGGTGCGGGTTACGACCTTTCTCAGTTTGACGATTTTGATGAGATCGTTAAGAGATTTGCACCGGGTGCCATGGAGTATTTTGAGTATCAGGGCGGCTATTACGCGCTTCCTGATGAAATGTCCTTCCCTGTTATGTTTTACAGAACAGATATATTGAAGGAACTTGGACTTGAAGTTCCTAATACGTGGGATGATGTAATAGATATTCTTCCTTACCTCCAGTCGGAAAATATGTCTATTTTCTTCCCTTACGGTTCGGGTTCTTTGGGTGGTGCCACTTCAACATCATCAAAGCCTATAAGCACTTTCTTTGCATCAAGACTTTACCAGAATGGTATTGAACTTTACAGAGACGGCGGTGCTTATACTAATCTTGATACACTTGAGGCGGGTCTTACCTTTAAAGAGTTGACCGAATATTATACAAAGCAAAGCTTCCAGCTTGCTGTAGATACGACCACGAGATTCAGACGTGGTGAAGTTCCTATCTTTATAGGAGATTACACAGGAATTAACTCTCTTAAGGCAGCTGCTCCTGAAATTGAAGGCGCATGGGATATTGCACCGATTCCGGGAACATTAAAAGAGGATGGCAGTATAGACCGTTCCACAGCATGTATGGTCGGTTCCTGTATGATCATCAAAACAAGCGTGGAACAGAATGATACTCTTGAAGAGGCATGGGAATTCCTTAAGTGGTGGACCAGCGCCGAAACACAGAAAGAATATGCAAACGGTCAGATAGCAATACTTGGTGATGCGGCAGAATTCCCTATTGCAAATGTTGAAGCAATTATGGAAAGAGCTGAAGAAAAGGGTACTTCAGAGACACTTGAAGAAGTAATAAAGTGGCTTAGAGGTGTTCCGCAGGTACCGGGTGCATATATTACGGGACGTGAGGTTGAAAATGCCTTCCTTGAAACCGTATCTGATGTTTTAAACCCTGTAGATACACTTTATTCCAAATTACAAAGAATCAATAACGAGCTCA
>JAILFQ010000328.1 GCA_024697505.1 Lachnospiraceae bacterium | reverse complement strand
TTCGGAAGCCTGCTTTCATCACTTGTAACCACAGTAAACACATGGCTGAAAGGCATTGAACAAATGGGTTGTTCAAAACCGAGCGCAACCATCAGCAAGTCACTCATAATGATACAAAAAGTAAAACCATTATAGTCCAATGTAAGAATGGCTTTTTCCACCATTTTTCTTCCTTGATCGGAAAAACTCATCTGCTCCGCTTTCAGGCTTTCACAATAAGTTGTAATTTTTACGTCTTTAACCGTAAAAATTGAACTGTAATACTCTATAGCCTCAATACAATTACCGTATAATTCCATTTCAGGAAATACTTTCATCCTTTACCTCCTAAATTGTACAATTAATGACTCATTTCACAGTTTTGAAATACAATCGTAATATCTTGCCTGTCTCTCGTAAAAATCGTAATAAACACCCTTCTTTTCATATAATTCCTCAAAGGTTCCTTCCTCTGCCAGCACTCCGTGGCTTAACACAAGTATTTTGTCACAAAATCTTGTACTTGCCATTCTGTGAGAAATAAAAAACGTTGTTTTGGAATTTGTCATTGTGTTAAACTTATCGTAAAGTTTTGCTTCAGCAACGGGATCCAAAGCAGAAGTCGGTTCGTCAAGAATGATTATTGGCGAATTTTTCATCAGTGATCTGGCTATGGCAATCCTTTGTATCTCTCCGCCCGAAAAATCTATACCTCTTGCATCAATTTCCTTTGTTACAGGAGTGTCAAGTTTCATGTATAAGCCGGAGATTCGTTCTTCCAGACCTCCTTCTCTCAGTGCCTCCCATACTTCCTCTTCCTTTTTGGGCAGTTTTTCGGTATCAAGCGATATATTTTCATAGACTGAGAACGGAAGCATCAAAAAGTCCTGGCTTACGCACGAGACAAGGTCCATATAATCTTCCTCATCTATATCGTTAATATCTACATCATTTATTAGTATTCGTCCCGATGTAGGAGTATACATGCGCATCAGCAGCAATATAAGCGTAGTCTTCCCGGCTCCGTTTTCTCCGACAACTGCGATCTTTTCATTTTTATGTACAGTAAAATTTATATCATTCAATACATTGTTCTTTGAGCCCGGGTATCTGAAAGAGACGTTTTCAAAGGTGATTTTTTCAATTTCCTTCGGTCTTTCAACTTTATTGTCTTTGCCGGCCTTTTTATTTGATAACGGTATTGACATAAATGAATTATATTTTTCAACGAATACCTTTTTTTGACGAACGTCTATAAAAGACTGGATAATTCCGTTTGTGGAGGACATAAACGAGTTAAGCGCACTTATTCCCATGGTAAAACTTCCCACCGAAATGCTGCCCTCATACACTTTTCCACCCAACAGTATATAGATCACAAACTGGCAGACCAAAGACAGAGAAAGTGTTATTGCACCATATCTGACATTGGTTTTTTTCTGTTTTTCAAAAAGCATACGCCATTGATCGATATACCCTCGGAATTTTTTAAAAAGATAGTCCTCCATTTTATATATCTTTATATCTTTTTTTACAGACGGCCGCAAAAACAAAGGGCCCATATACTGAATATATCTGGAAGCCAATGTCAGATCCTGTTCATAAGACGCCCCCTTTTTTGAGGCTTTAAAATAAATATAACATTGAAGCAGAACTGTTACGAAAGCAAGAAGCATTGGGATAATGCCATATTGAAAAACGATTGCCATAACTCCGAAAAGAATGATCACTTGAGAAACAAGTGCACCAATGGAGTCTAAAATCCCTATAAAATTATTATGTGCCGCAAGAGACATAGCAAGTGTTATTCTTTCCTGCATTGATGTGTTATTAACAGCCTCGTAGGACATTTTACAAACTTTTTTTCTGACATCATCTGCCAGACAATTACTCATCATCTCAGCTTTTATGTCTTTATACATACGAAGCCGGCTTGAAAGGAATGAAAAAAGATAGTTCAAGAAGAACATCGCAAAAGCGTAGAGAATAACATTCCTCATACTCTCTCCCAATATCAGAGCATCTATTATTCTTTTTGAAAGAATGATATTTGGAAAGACCGCTACCGCATCAATTAATATGAGTGCAAAGAAGACCCACAGCAACCCCGGGTCAAAACTATATATTTTTTTAACAACATCAAAATAAGCCTGAAAAATGTTCTTTTCTTTTCTGTACTTGTTTACCCTCACCTTATGTCACCCTTATGCTGCATCTTATATTGCCATGTAAATAGCCTGATATATACTGTCAACCGCAAAAGGCTTTATGATGTATTCAAAAGCACCGAAACGCTTGCAGTCTTCCATCACTTCCGGGTTGTCCTCTACAGTAAGCATTGCTACTTTAGCTTCACCATCAATTTCCATAATACGCTTTAAAGCATCTACACCATGCATTTTGGGCATATTTATGTCCATAAAAACCACATCCGGATGAAACTCCCGGAATTTTTTTACCCCATCCTTTCCGTCATTTGCAGTTTCAACTTCATAATCCTTTTTTAACTGCTCCGAAAGAAACTTTCTGATGAATTCTGCATCTTCAACCACTAAAATCTTTTTCTTTTCGTCCATGTTAAGCTCCCTCTCATTCTTTAAAGTATTTTTTATGTCATCAGATAGTTTTGAGACTAACCCCAAAAGGCCGGCATTAGGCTCTGTCCCTATACTACCAACAGTATACCCAACCCTTTCAAAATAATCTATCAATTTTAATGTGTATCACCTTATTTTATTGCATTTTCATCATCTTACAGATATAATGAAAATAGCGTGTATACGCAAGTAGAATATACCGTTAAAAGGAAAATAACGGCGTACATAACTTAGGGGGTTAACCGGAATGGACGAGACAAATTTTGAAAGAGTTAAACAGGCAGACGGCTATATATCTAAAGTTTACTACTATCCCACAAAAGCAGATATAAGAGGCACTGTCCTTATTATACACGGCATGGCGGAACACCACGGACGCTATGCGGAATTTATAAATTTCCTTAACGGAAACGGTTTTGACGTTTTTGCATACGACCACAGAGGCCACGGCGAAGACAAGAAGCTTTCAGAGCTTGGCAGTTTTGCTAAAAAGAACGGTTACAAGCTTGTTATAAATGATGCGGTTAAGATAATAAAGTTCGTTGACGAAGCAAAGCGCTCTGATTCCTTTATTCTCTTCGGCCACAGCATGGGGTCCATTGTTGCACGTTGTGCAATCCAGCAATACGACAAAATGGACTGCGTTATTCTTTCCGGCGTTACAATGCCTGCAAATGCAAAGATGCACGCCGGAATATTTGCAGCAAATCTTTTCTGTCTGGGTGGTTCCGAAAAACCTTGCAAGAAGCTGGACGACATTATGCATAACACTCCTTACTACAAGCAGCTTTGCGAAAGAACCCAGTTCGACTGGCTTACAAGAAACAATACCATTGTCGGCCAATACATTAACGACCCATACAGCGGTTTCCTTTGCTCCGCCGGTTTCTTTAGAGATCTTATGAAGATGTGCCTTATTCAGAACAACCAAAAGAATATGGTAAAGACAAGAAAAGACCTTCCTATCTTCATTTTTGCCGGGGACAACGACCCTGTGGGAAGCTTCGGTAAGGAACCAACTCTTCTTTATGATACAATGAACTCCCTGGGATTTACAAATATCGGGTTAAAGCTTTACCCTGAAGCCCGCCACGAGATATTAAACGAGACAAACTCTGACGAAGTTATGAATGATATGCTTCAGGCAATAAATGAATGTATTTGACTATAATCTACCTTCAAATAGACAAAGAAGCCTTCACACTCAACATGTGAAGGCTTCTTTCTTATAATAAATACTCATCTGTTTTTTCAATTTCAAAGTCCCTGCTGTCCGAAAAGAGCTCTTCAAGAATGCCTTTGTGGGCTGCTCCCATTAAGACTATTCCTCTGTCTCCGTCTTCCATATTTGCCGCAATATTTGCAAATATGTTAAGGTTACGCTGGTACCACCATATAAGCCAGCCCATGCCGAAATATTCCTGAGCTCCAAGCCTTGCAATGTTAACATAGAAAGCTTTGCTTTTCTTCACCTCAAGTTCCGAATTAACAAGACGAAGGTTTTCCATAAGACCTTTGCCAAGGTCGATTTCCTGAGGGGTAAAGGTCTTTAAGAGTTCCGCCAAAGCAGGCTCACGGTCCAGCCCTTCATCTATCTCGCTGTAAGGGCGTGTTGCGGCTCCCTGTTCCATCCAGTCAACGCCGTATACTTTTGCATCGCATCTTTTTGCCACCGGAAAGGCAATTTTTACAATTTCGTTTCTGGACTTGCCTCCGTTGATTTTGAATTTTTCAAAACCCTTTTCCAACTCATCGTTATATTCTCTTTCAAACTCCACAAATACCTTGTTTGGCTTAAAAGCCGCCAATCTGTCGTTTAACCTTTCAAACTCCTCATCCATTTCATCCAGAAGATCGGTGTTTTCTGTATTTACCATATCTGCGTCCGTGTCCATGTGAAAGGTAGCAATGATCATTATTTTCTTCATTTCCAATAACCCCTTTTGCTGTAATTTTATGACAAAGTACGTATAACACAATTTTATATGCAGCAACCACTTCTACAGCAAAAAGCCCCATGGTTTCCCATGGGGCTCCACTTATTAGTTAGATTATTCCCAGCACAAACAGTGCAAGCATATATGTTAATACAACA
>JAILFQ010000295.1 GCA_024697505.1 Lachnospiraceae bacterium | reverse complement strand
CCCTGTTTACAAATTGCGGTGGTTGCCGGAATAATATCTTCATCCAGTACGTAATTATACTCGGAGAGATTTGCAAGAACGCTTTCCGCAAAAAACTGGCCGACCCAGGAACCGTCTACCATACAAATATCGTACATTCCGTTCTTGTTAAGAGAATCGTTAATAATTTCCTGGCGAAGTTCCTCTTCCGAAAACTCTTTTACCTCACATTCAACATTGTACAGTTCCTCAAACTGAGGAAGGCATTCTTTTATAACTTCGGAATAAACACCGGCTCTTAGTGCCAAAACCAGCTTGTTGTCTTCATTGGAACTCTCTTCACCGCATGCACAAAGTAACAACATAGAAATTGCAAGAATTCCGCAAATAAGTCTTTTCTTCATAAAATCACCCTCGTCTTTTTATTTAAAATATTCGCCCGCAATTGAGATACATTCATCCGGATCCACATGCTCTATGGCTGTTAAAAGCCTTTCAATAATATTTTTCTTGTTTTCCGGATATGAATACTCTTTCAAAAGCTCCGCACAAGCCTCCATTTCGTCCATTTCAAGCTCATCGCATGCCTTTTTGAGTCTTTCAAAAATCTCTTTAAGTTCATCGTCCGTAGCTTCCTTAAGTTCTGTTTTATCCACACTCTCCGTAAAATATTTGGAGAGGCCTGAAAAGAGTTTTTCAAACTCCTTTAAAAGGACAGGATGAAGCTTTCTTACCGCCTCAAGGTCTTTTTCTTTTGCAGCCATCTCAAGCTGTTTTGAAATATCCCCCATCGGATGTGCTCCGATCTGATATGAAGTACTCTTTAAAGTATGTACTTTTATGGCATAATGCTCAATATCTCCTTCTTCGTATGCTTTTTGGATTTCGCTGAGTATTTCCCAACCGGAATTGTAGTATTCTTTTACCACAGATTTATAAAGTTCTGCACTTCCAAGTTTAGATACAGCCTCTTTGCAGTCAAGGCAGTCGAATAACTCTTCTTCCTTAACGGTTGAATCTGCCTTGTCTTTATCATTTTTTTCATCCATTCCGTATACGATCTTATCGGCAGGAAGCCACTCTCTCATCTTTCTGTTGAGCTGTTTAACATCTATAGGTTTGGCAATAAAATCTGCCATACCTGCTCTTATAAACATTTCTTTACTGCCTTCCATAACGTTTGCGGTAAGAGCAATAATAGGCGTTTCCTTTGCAGAAGGTATTTCGTTTTTTATCCTCTTTGTTGCTTCCACTCCGTCCATACCCGGCATCATGTGGTCCATAAGAATAAGGTCAAACTGTTCCGACCTTGCTTTTTCTATTGCTTCAAGCCCGCTCATTGCCGTAAAGCATTTAACCTTTGTAGGAGCAAGTAATCCCTCGGCAATACTTATATTTACCATATTATCATCTACAATAAGAACCTTTGCACTTGGAGCCGTAAAGTATGTTTTATCGGCCTCTTCTTCAGAGGTTATTAAGGATGTAACATCCGCATTATTAAAGGCAAGAACAATAAGGAGCGTACTTTCCGGCTTTCTTGTTATATACAGATTTGGAAGGTCGCTGGAAAAGGCGGAATCAAACGGAACAAGAACCACTCCCTGAACTTCCGGATGGTCTTCCAAAAACTTTTTTCCACCGTTATTGTATAAAGACTCTTTGAAGAAAACATAATCTTTCTTGCCTGTAGGCTTATACTCTTCAAAGCTTGGAAGATGTGCTCCTTCAATTCCAAGTTTATTTATTTCCTTAATAAACTGTTCGGCCAGTATAATATCCTTATCCGCATAAAAAGCCATCTTATTTTCGACATTTTCAACAACAAGATCCGGCTTCTCGTCTATTATTTCCTGAGGAACCATAAACCAGAAATCCGAGCCTTTTCCGTATTCGCTGCTTACGCCGATCTTTCCGCCCATTGCTTCACAAAGGCTCTTGGAAATAGCAAGTCCGAGTCCGGTTCCTTCCACATTTCTGTTGCGCCTGCTGTTAACCTGCTGGAAACTTGCAAAGAGTTTTGGAATATCTTCTTTTTTTATACCCTGTCCGGAATCCACCACATGGAAAACCATGTTCATAATATTTCCCTCTGCGCGTTCGCAGGAAATATTGATCAAAACAAAACCTTCCTTTGTAAATTTGATCGCATTATTAGCCAGGTTTATAAGAACCTGACGAATTCTCATGCTGTCGCCCTTAAGTTTATGCGGAAGATTTGTATCCACATTGATAAAGAGTTCAACATTCTTTTCGCCTATTCTGGTCTGAAGAATATGGGAAATATCATTCACTTCGGAAAGCGGCTCATATTCTTCAGGTATAATTTCCATCTTTCCTGCTTCTATCTTGGAGAAATCCAAAATATCATTAATAATATTTAAAAGATTTCTTCCGGAGTGTTTTATCTGTACCAAACAATCGCGAACATTAGCGGGCAACTCCTCTCTGAGGGCTATTTCCGCCATTCCTATAACCGCATTCATCGGTGTTCTTATTTCATGGGACATATTTGCGAGGAAATCGGACTTCATTCTGCTTGTTCTTTCAAGTTCATAATTAACCTTTTCCATAAG
>JAILFQ010000249.1 GCA_024697505.1 Lachnospiraceae bacterium | reverse complement strand
CGTTGCAGACCGTCAGAGCCTTAAAAGAAAAAGGTGTGGAGATTTTCTTTGAGAAGGAAAATATCTGGACGCTTGATGCCAAAGGAGAACTTCTTATAACTATTATGAGTAGTCTGGCCCAGGAAGAGAGCAGATCCATTTCAGAGAATACAACCTGGGGCAAGCGTAAGAAATTCGCAGATGGTAAGTATTCTGTACCTTTTAAGGTTTTCCTTGGATATGATAGGGGCCCGGACGGAGAGCTTGTAATAAACGAGGAACAGGCCAAGGTTGTAAGGCAAATTTACGGGCTATTCCTTGATGGCTTTAATCCACCTGAAATCGCTAGAAGGCTTGAAGAGCAGAATATATTAACCCCAGCAGGTTGCAAGCACTGGTCAAATACCTCAGTCGCAAATATTCTAAGAAACGAGAAATACAAAGGTGATGCACTTTTGCAAAAGCAATATACGGATGATTTTTTATCTAAGAAACTCATCAACAATAAAGGCGAGGTGCAACAATACTATGTGACGGGTGGCCATCCGGCAATCATATCTCCAGACGAGTTTGATTATGTGCAGAAGATTTTCCCAGAACGTATGAAGAACTATCCGAGAAACAATGATGTCTTTGCAAAGAAACTTGTATGCCCAGACTGCGGCGGATACCTTGGTAGGAAGGTATGGCATTCAGTCGATAAGTATCGGACATACCGCTACACATGTAATAACCGCTATAACGGCTGCAGTTTCAACAAATCTATCAAGCCGGAAGACATAGAAAAAGCTTTTGTTAGCAAGCTGAATACGCTGATTATGCAGCGAGGAGAGCTCATTGAAGAATTCAAGACTATAGTTACTACAGTCTTAGACACTACGGCGCTTGAAGAAAAGGAAAAGACGCTCAGAGAGGAAGTCACAAGGCTTGCAAAGGAGCTGAATTACCGTGTAGAAAAGAACGCTTCGCATGCGCAAAATCAATATGTCTACAGAAGAGAATTTGTTGAGCTCGAAGGAGAATATGCCAAGGCTACAAAAGAACTCAACGAGGTAGTTACTGAGCTTGAAGATAAAAGAGCGCACAAGTTTATATCTTCGGAGTTCTTTTCAGAACTTGAAAAATGCAAAGAGCCAGTCAAGGAGTTTAATCCTAAGCTCTGGATCCGACTTGTTGACACAGCAGTTGCAAAGGCGCCGGATGATATACGTATAAGATTCAAGAACGGTATTGAAATATAGATATCATAGTGGCAAATTGCCACATACATAAATTAAATTATTACGAATAAAAGAGGCAAATAAGCCCCTTTTATTTTTTTAGAAATCATATATGCAGATTATGCTATAATCAGAATAAGAGGAGGATCCAAGATGAGCGAGATAATAAAAGGATTCGAGCCTTTAATATTTGAGGATTCTAGGGCTCTTCTCCTAGGAACTTTACCAGGGCAGAAATCGCTGGAAAAAGGATTTTATTATGCGGATAACAGCAATTACTTTTGGAAATTTTTCGCGGAGTATACCGGCATAAGAATGATTCCGTCAAATATGGAGGACGCAAAAGCCATATTAAAAACAGCAAAGGTTGCCTTGTGGGACATTTTAGAGTCTGCAGAAAGAGTTGATGAAAGCGGAAAACGAACAAGCAGTGATAAAGACATCGCAAATGGTAAAATAAATAACATAGAAAAATTCTGCAAAGAGCATCCTAATATTAAGAAAATCGGAGTGCTCGGCAATAAAGCTTTTGACATGTTTCAAGAATTTTTCCCAAGCCTAGATGCAGAATGTTTACCTTCTTCAAGTGGAGCAAATGCTAAGTGCTGGAAGATGGATAGAACAATTCCAAGAGTCGAATTTGATTGCAACGGTTATATTGAGTGGTCCAATTTTCTTTCTAGCATTGGAAATAACATTATTGAGTTCTATCGATTTAATGGTGAATTTCATCACGAAAAAATCCTTAATTCTAAAACGCTTGCAGATACTATCGGTATGAAGATACGTGTCTTTCTAAAGAACGGAGAAGTTTTGACCGGATACAGCGATATGAATAATGACGATTACCCATTAACGGCAGTGCATGTGTTAACAGCTTTCGACCTGGATACTTATGAAAGAAACATTATTGAGCGTAAAATTGACGAGATAGAGAGGGTACAAGCTGTTTTGCATAGTGGCTGGCGCTGGGGTAATCCTATGGATCCAACTTTTGACTTTGATTTAAGAAGATGAGGTACGACATGGCAGAACCAATAAGGTCATATTACGGAATAAAGAAAACGATTGATGTGTATGAGAAAAGCTTTGTAATTAAGTCAGAGGGTATACTTTCTAGGAGTAAGAGAGAAATACCGTTTAATGAGATATCTGAAATTACTATAAAAACAGGCTCGTTCTTTTCACCCAAAGATACCATTATTTTGAAAGGCAAGGGAGGCGATGAAGAAGTTCGCTTTGCGCCAGGAACGGAATTTCCAACGCGGGTTTTGATACAAAAGAAGCTGAAAGACCTCAGTGTTTCCAATATTATTAAAGAATAAACTTTACCTTTGAAGAGCATAGATATTATTTTATGCGAGAACTCCTTTGGTTTGAATACTTTTGAAGAAGCC
>JAILFQ010000243.1 GCA_024697505.1 Lachnospiraceae bacterium | reverse complement strand
TCCTTAAGCAGTTTTTTAGTAAAAGCCGTCTGCATTCCCCCGCTGTTCCCAAGCACCGCCTCGCTGTCCGCCTGAAGATATGCCCCCATATCTCTAAGCCTTATTATGCTTTCCATGTTGTCGTAAGCAAGACATTCGTAGCGTTCTACATGTGCCAAAATCGGCTTTTTATTAATATTTAAAAGCTGCTCTATCCCAAACTCCATGTCTGTAAATTCCACTTTTGGCGAAAATTCCACAAGTACATAGGAGGAGTTTGCAAGTGTAAGTACTTCTCCGTCTTCTATAAGACGAGGAAGCTGAGTACAGTAAACAAGCTCCTGGCCAAGGTGCAAATTAAGGCCCGGGACCTTTTTTTCTGCTTCTCCTTTGAAGTCCTCAAATAAATCCTTTATGTAAGAAAGATTTTTTCTTCCGGAAAAGTGTCTGAAGTGAGGAGTGCATATTATAGTGCTTACCCCGTCATCATATGCTCTTTGCAAAAGCTTTATTCCTTCTTCATAGTCTTCGTCCGCATCGTCCGCACCAAGGAAGATGTGATTGTGTATATCCGTAAAATCTTTCATTAAAATACCGCCTAAGGCGCAAAAAGCGCAAAGTACCACACATAAATTTACAGTGTCGCTATATTATTATATACTAAAGGCCCGCAATGTCAAGAAAGTAAAGGTATTTACCGTATTTTTATCATTTGCCGATAAAATAAGGCATGGTAAATATTTCCCATAAAAAAAGCCCGAATTTTTATACGAAAAAGGAATGTTTTTTCCACGCATTTTTTTAAAATAATATATAATTTCAAAAACCCTTCCACTATTGGTAGGAAGGGTTCGATTTACAAATTTATTGTTTTACTCTTTTACTGCTTTCTTCTTTTACTGTTTTCTTGTAATTAAATACTCATTTCCATTTTTGTAATATGGGCATTCCGGCTTTGCTTCGCTTTCCATAAACTTTGCATATTCATCCTCGTCCATATCTACAGAACAATAGTATTCGTCATATTCTTCATCATAGGCCAAAAACTGGCAGTCGTCACACTGAGCCATTATTCTTCACCTTTCTTTTCATCTAAAGCATCTTCAGCCTTGTCCTTATTCTTTTTGAAAACAAAGAGCTTGCTGAAAACATAGTTTAAAACAATTATTATTATACTTATTATAAGTTTTGCAACGTCAAGACCAAGCACCTGCGCCTTAAGACCGATTATAATAAGAAGAGGAACACCAAGAATTTCTATAACACCGGTAAGAACCCTTGCGCCAAAAAATTTTGCACATTCTATGGTTACACCTTTTGCGCCATGTGCTCTTTCAGAAAAAACAAACTGCCTGTTTGTAACATAGGCAAAAGCAACCGCCGCAAACCAGGCTATTATTCCGGCAGCACCTTTTGCAGCCAGTGTGTCTAAAGCTCCTTCAAAAGTTCCGGCAGCTGCCGCAGCTTCTTCCACTGCCGCCTCTCCGGCAAACACTTTGTCAAAGATCCAGTAAACTATCCAATTTACCACAGTTGTTAAGCCACCGAATATAAGGTACATAATTGCTTCTTTATATTTCTTAAAAAGTTCTTTAATCTTGTCCATCTAAATTAATTTCCTCCACAATCTTAGCAACTGCATCTTTCCAGTCCGGAAGTCGCTTAAATCCGTTTCTGTCCAGACAAGCCTTGGAAAGTCTGGAATTTTTTGGTCTGTTTGCTTTGCTTTCATATTCTTCGCTTGTTACAGCTTTAAGCTTTGCCTTAATGCCTGCTGCCTTAAAAATTTCCTCTGCAAGCTCGTACCAGGAACAGAAGCCCTCGTTTGTAACGTGGTATATTCCGTATTTGTCTGTAACCGCCACGTCACACATAAACCCTGCCAGGTCTTTTATGCTTGTAGGAGAGCCGTACTGGTCGCAGACAACCTTAATCTCTTCTCCTTTTTTGGCAAGGTTTAACATGGTTGTAAGAAAGTTTTTACCCTTGCTTCCAATAAGCCAGGAAACCCGAAGAATATAATATTCCGTAAGAAGTTCCTTAACAACATTTTCCCCGTCCCTTTTAGTTTTTCCGTAGGTGTTTATAGGGCAGGTGGTATCATTTGTTTCGTATGGTTCTTTGGCGTCTCCGTCAAAAACATAGTCCGTACTTATGTAAAGGAATTTTGCGCCATGTTTTTTTGCTGCCTCTGCAAGATTTCTGGTTCCGTCTATGTTAATTCTTCTGCATTCTTCTTTGGAAATTTCTGCTCCGTCAACTTTGGAATAAGCCGCGTTGTGGAAAACAAGGTCCGGCTTTACTTCGTCAAAATAACGGTCTGTTTGTATCTGGTCTCTTATCTCCAGCCTTGCATGGCTTGGGGCAAAAATTTGAAAGTAAATATCTCCCTGTTTGGAAACAGCATTTCTTCTTTCAAGTTCTTTTATAACTTCGCTTCCGAGAAGCCCGCTGGCACCGGTTACCAGGACCTTAACAGTCTTTTTAAAGTCCGGCCAGTTTGCGTCTCTTTCGTTTACAATATAATTTTTCTTCGCAAAACTTTTTGGACCGGGCCATTCTATTTCCATGGAAGGGTCGTTGTAGCGCAGACCTGCGTCATCTCCCGGTTTATAAAAGTCCGTAAGTTTATATATAAGCTCGGAATTGTCGGATAAGCTTACAAAGCCATGAGCAAAGCCTGCGGGAATGTAAAACTGTTTTTTATTTTCTGCGGAAAGAGTAATGCCAAACCACTTTCCGTAGGTGGCAGAATCCGGTCTAAGGTCAAATGCAACATCATAAACCTCTCCCACAACCGCTCTTAAAAGTTTTCCCTGTGGCTGAGTTTTCTGGTAGTGCATACCTCTTATAACGCCTTTTTTAGAGCACACGTGGTTTTCCTGTACAAATTTACAGGTAAGTCCCGCTTCTTCAAGAATATCTCTTTCGTTAAAGCTTTCCATTACGAAGCCGCGATTGTCCTCATGCACCGTAGGTGTAATAACAAGGAGCCCCTCTATTCCTCCCACATTTTTCTCAACGCTTATCTGTGACATTTAAAGTTCCCTACCTCTGTACCATCATTTTTCTTTTCCGCAACAAAGTTGGCTGCGGCAAGCAAAAGCTCCGGCGTTCCCATGTCCATCCACACAGTTCCTTCCGGAAGCAGCTCCACGTGGAGTTTTCCAAGCTTTATATATTCGTTGTTAATGTCTGTTATTTCTATTTCTCCTCTTGCGGATGGTTTAAGGTTTTCCGCAAGTTTTATTACTTCGTTGGAGTAAAAGTAAAGTCCCGGCACCGCGTAAGAAGATTTTGGTTTTTCCGGTTTTTCTTCTACGGAAAGCACCTGCCCTTCAGAGTTAAATTCTATAACTCCGTAGGCTTTTGGGTTCTTACACTTTATTCCGAATATGGTGGAAAGGCCGTTTTGGTTAAAGCGGTCTACAGCACTTTTTACGGTGTCTTTAAAGCTTTCTCCGTAAAAGAAATTGTCTCCTAAAATAAGGGCAACGCTGTCTTTTCCGACAAATTCCTTTCCAATGATAAAGGCTTCCGCAATGCCGTTTGCTTTCTCCTGGGAAGCATAGCAAATGTGGGCTTTATCCCCTTCGCAGACTTCTATTTCTTCTCCTATAAGGCCTTTAAATCTGTTTAGGTCCACCGGAGTTGTAATAATGAGTATTTCTCTTATTCCTGCCTGCAGAAGTGTTGCCAGCGGGTACATAACCATAGGTTTGTCATATACCGGCAAAAGCTGTTTGCTTATTACCTTTGTAAGCGGGTAAAGCCTTGTGCCGCTTCCCCCGGCGAGTATTATTCCCTTCATTTGCTTCTCCTGATATTCAGCATTTCTTGAGCATTTATGTGCTTTTTTCCCTGTAACTTCCGTCAAGTACTCTTTCGCACCATTCTGCGTTATTAATATACCACTCAACGGTTTTCTTTATTCCTTCCTCAAAATGAGTTTCTACTTCCCAACCCAGTTCTTTTTTTATCTTGTCCGGATTTATGGCGTAGCGCACGTCATGTCCTTTTCTGTCAGGCACGTATTCAATAAGTTCTTCGGTGATTTTGCTTCTTCTTTCATCATTTTCCGGGAGAAGTTCCCTAAGAGTCTTAATTATTATCTTGATTATTTCTATGTTTCGTTTTTCGTTATGGCCGCCTATGTTGTAGCGTTCTCCGCACTTTCCGTTAAGGAGGGCCATATGTATTCCTCTGCAGTGATCTTTTACAAAGAGCCAGTCTCTTATGTTGGTGCCGCTACCGTAAAGGGGTATTTTCTTGCCCTTAAGGGCATTTGTAATAATGAGCGGAATAAACTTTTCCGGAAACTGGTTAGGTCCGTAGTTGTTGGAACAGTTTGTTACAAGTGCCGGAAAGCCGTAGGTTTTGTGGTAGGCCATAACAAGCATATCTGCTGCCGCCTTACTTGCGGCATACGGGCTGGAGGGGTTAAAAGGAGTTTCCTCCGTAAAAAATGATACTCCGTCATCCGGGAGCATTCCGTACACCTCGTCTGTGGAAACGTAGAGAAAGCGTTTGGTTTTTGCGGCTTCTGTTTCCCAGGCTTCTTTTACCGCGTCCAGAAGGTTGTTGGTTCCAAGCACGTTGGTTCTTATAAACACTGCCGGGTCTTTAATGGAGTTATCCACATGAGACTCTGCCGCAAAGTGTACAACATAGTCTATCGGATTTGCTTTAATTATGTTAAAGACCGCTTCTCTGTCTGCCAGATCCGCCTGCACAAAGCTATAACGCGGGTCTTTTTCTATATCTTTTAAGTTGTCCGGATTTCCTGCGTATGTAAGAGCGTCCAGGTTAATTACGCGCACATCATTTCCGCATTCTTCCAAAAGATAGTGTATAAAGTTGGATCCGATAAAGCCGGCGCCGCCGGTAACAAGATATGTTTTCAAGATTTGGTCCTTCCGCCCTTTGCATAAAATTAGCCACCGCAGGAGACTACGGTGGCTTGTTGATGTCTTAGCTACTCTGCAAGTTCCGGTACTCCGGATGAGAATTTAGCCCAATCGTACTGAGCCATATATTCCCCTTTGTAAGAGTTGAGGGCATACGCCAGGCCTTTTTCCCAGTCGTATGCATCACAGTCCAGTTTGTCCGGTGCCACTCCAAGTTTGCCCCAGCGCTGTACAAGGGCATCTTCGCATGCGGATTTTTTAAGAACGTCTCTAAGGTCTGCATGCAGGCACTGAAGATCTGAAGAGTGGGTATCATCCCCGAACAAGATCTTCATTTGTTCGGCGTTTGTTGTAATTTCCCCATGCCTGTCTACAAGGAAGGCAAAAAGTTCTTTAGTCTTAATATATTTAAATTCTGCGTGTTTGTCGTTAACAAAAACCTCGAAGTCTCCGAAAGTCTGTACTCTTATGGTTCTTGTGCTCTTTAGTTCCAGCGGATAGCGGAGGTCTTTCATTTCCTCTTTGATCCTGTCCACTGTTATAGGTTTGGTAATATAGCCGCTGGCGTGCATATCAAACGCAACTTCGCGGTAATTGGTATAGCCGGTTGCAAAAATAACATTTGTCTTAGGATTTAAGAGTTTAAGTCTCTTGCCCAGCATAATGCCGCTCATTTCCTTCATCTCTATATCCAGGAAGGCAACATCTATAAGGTTTGCCGAAGCATACTTCAAGGCGTCTACCGCCTCTCTGAAGGACTCAACTTCTGCGTCCGGAACCGCTTCCTTAACGGCTCTTGTAAGACTTTCAAGTTCAAACTTTTCGTCATCAACAGTTATTATTCTCATTACTGTCCCCTTTCTTTGCCACTTACCTGTTTTTTCTAATGATACGCGCAAAGCTACAGCTTAGCTATAATAGTTCACACTCAATTTTACTACATATTTGACAATATTTCCACAAAAAGATTACGGGATTTACTTGATCCTGTAAACACTTACAGAGTTTGCAGGTGCATAAAGTTTCTTAAGTTCCTCTGCTCCAAGTTCTTTCTTGCAAGGTGCAACTCTTAACGGGTTAACGCTTGTGTTGTATGCGCGCTTATCATTTCCGGTAAGACAGCAAAGTTTTGCCCCCTGCTTGATTTCTTTTTCGCACTCAAGCTCTATTTCCTGAGCTTCGTCAGATGCGTTTACAAGTTTTACTATTGTCTCGCCATCATTTTTGTTGTAAGAAACCGATACGAAGATCTTTCTTTCTTCGCCGCCCGGGAGTGTGGATTTGAGGGTGTAATCTCCTGTGTGGTTTGCGAACATCTTTTGTACATAGTAGCTTGGAGAGCCGTAAACGGTTTCTGCGTTAAACCAAACCATGTCAGGTGCCCACTGCACGTAGCCTTCTCTTGCAAGGAGGGGTGCGTAGCTGGACATAACAACCACATCTGCGTTTCTTTCCACGCCTGTGAGGAAAGCTGCTTCTGCAACTGCGCCTTCAAGTGTGTTTCTGGAGGACATTCCCGCCTCTCTTCTTGGGTGAGCGGCGTATTCTCCGGAGAATACTTTAACGTCTCTTGGGTATTCGTCATAGAAATGAGTATTTGCAACAAACCATTCAGGAGACATGTAGTAGTGCTCGTCTACGGAGTAGACAAAGTTTTCTTTTCCTGCGTTTTCATGGTAGAACTTCCATGCAGCGTCGTATCTTTCCGTATGCACATCCGGGCCGGCAGAGCCGATAAGCTTAATCTCCGGATATTTTGCATGTATATTTTCTTCGAATATTGTATATCTTTTAAAGAAGTCTACTTCTTCTGTTTCCCATTGTTCATTTCCTATTCCAAGGAGCTCAAGCCCGAATGGCTGCGGGTGGCCCATCTCGCATCTTAATGCGCCCCATTTGGTGTCTGCGCCGCCGTTTGCAAATTCTATAAGGTCTATGGCATCATTTACAAATTCCATAAACTTAGGGTCATCTGTTTTTACAAGCTGCTTGGACATGTACTGGCAGGCCAGGCCTACATTTACTACCGGCACTGCCTTTGCTCCAAGGTATTCGCAGAGCAAAAAGTACTCGTAGTAGCCTATTCCGAGAGTCTGGTTGTAATGAGGGAATTTGCTTGTAAAGTTGTTTCTGTCCCCGTTGTCGTGCACGGACCAGCGGTTCCAGTTGGCTTTTCTTCTTGTAACGTCGCCAACGGAGAGCTTCCATTGGTATCTGTTTGCAAGACCGTTTCCTTCTATTACGCAGCCACCCGGAAATCTTAAGAAGCCCGGATGTATCTCTTTTAAGCATTCAAGCAGATCTTTTCTGAATACACCGTAAACGGCATCTGCAGGTATAACGGAAATAAAGTCGAAGTCTACAGTCCCCGGTTTTGAAAGAAGAATTGTGAACTCGCCCGCTTTTAAGTCCACCTGGGAAGTGAGAGTAAACTCGTATCTTTTCCAGCCGTCGTGCATGTCGGTAACTTTAAAGAACGGAGCTGCGGAGACGGATTCCGGGGCATCATTACTTGCGCAATTTACAGAGTTGCTTGCAGAATTTCCGTCGCATGCTGATGTGCCGCTTACACAATTTGCGGAGTTGCTTGCTGTGCCTCTTGCTGTGCTGCTTTCTGAAGCGCTTGCAGAATTCCCGGTGCTTGCTGTGCTGCTTCTGTAGTCCACCGCCATAAGTTTAGGTTCTTCCGCTCTTTTAAGCTCCGGTGCGGAAGCACCTGTATTCCATGCTATTTTCCCGCAGTCTATGTCGCAGGAAAGATAAACGTCTTTATCCTTTCTAACCTGCACTCTAACAATGCCGTCATAATCAAATTTATTCATAAAGAAAGTAAAGTTGTATTTTGCGCCCTTCTTTAAGAAGATTCCGTCGTAGGCTTTATTGGCAAATCCGCATTCTTCCTTTGCCGTATGCAAATGAAGGTAATGTGGGTTCTCCTCCGTAAGCGGATTTTCTGTTACGTAATCCATTGCCACAAAGGCTGTACCCGCCGGTCTTTCATACCAGCCATATCCACCGTCATACTTTGACGCATACATATCCGGATTAACTCCGGTTGTTTTTAAAAATTCAAAAGAACGGTTTTCTATCATTTCCGCATAAAGACCACCGTCTGCACCATAATTTATGTCCTCAAAGAAAAGGCCCATCATGCCTTTTGTAATGTCTACACCTTTTTCGTTAGAAATACTAAGCTTCATCCTTTTTGTCGCGGCTTTAAGTGATTTAAGGCTTGTGCCTTCACGCTTTACACTTCGCACTTCTCGCTTAACCCGCCGCAAACTCCTTTCTTTAACTTCTACATCTTCTACATCTTACTTTTCTTATGCTGTACTTTTTCACTGCAGCACACTTACCCGCAAACATTTAAGAAGCTTTCTTTTTTAACTGCAGCACACTTACCCGCAAACATTCAAGAAGCTTTCTTTTTTAACTGCAGCACACTTTGCCCGCAAACATTTAAGAGGCTTTCTTTTTTCACGTTGCTTCTATTTTCACGTTGCTTCTACATCATTTTTGGGTAGATTTATAGTGAGTTTATCATTAAAATATTCGTCCCGCAAGTACACAGACACAAAAACCCCGACATCATTTGATGCCGGGGTGAAAATTTTTATAAGTCGCAGTTGTTTACTGTTCTTGGGAACGGAATTA
>JAILFQ010000236.1 GCA_024697505.1 Lachnospiraceae bacterium | reverse complement strand
GGTAGAGGGGGAGGGTAACTGCCGGGCTTTGCTTTATGAAAAAATTATCTTATTAGCTTAATTAAAATTACATTGGGTATTGCTTTTTTCTATCTTATGGCTTTAGTATAAAACGGAAATGTGACGAGCGTATGAGTAATTTGTGAACGTTCTGTAAACTTTAAGGGTGATCAAAAAAAATGATGAAAGAGCTTGAAATACTTGAAAATCCAAGGGTTAGAGAATATTATGCGGATATGGATGTTAAATCTGTTAACATTCATGAAGACATAATTTCCCTTCCGGAGTACATATTTGGAGAGTGCAGAAATTTAATTTCCGTAACTTTTCCAAAATCTCTGGTTAAAATAGGCAGATCCGCCTTTTACAACTGCAGAAAGTTAAAAAAAGCGGTAATTAACGGAAATATTTCGGATGTTGCGGACGGAGCTTTCAGAAACTGCGAAAGCCTGGACGAAATAGTCCTGAAAAATGTGGATGAGGAAGATTGCTGTTTAAAAAACATAATCCCAGAACTGGAGCAGCCCATTTTTATTACTTTGGAAATGATTGACGGAGAAAAGGCAAAACTTTTTCTTCCCCGTACAATATATGCCTTTGAGGCAAATGAGCCTGCAAGAACCTTTATGCAGGAAGACTACGGCAGCGGAGTATATTACAGGCAATGCGTAAATTTGAGTAAAATTGACTTTGCCAAGTACGACTCTGTATTTGAAGTGGCGAAAAATGAAGAAAGCATTAAAACTGTAATGAAAATATCTTTTGCAAGGTTAATGTTCCCATACAGACTTGCAGATAAAGATAAAGAACGCTACATTAATTATATAAAAACAAACATAAAAAAGATCTTTGAGATAATTATTCTTTCGGAAGATGAGGAAAAATTGGATTTTCTTTTAGGCTTGAAGGAAATTGATGAAAAAGACGTTAAAGTGGGTATTGAACTTGCCCAGCGTTTTGAAAGACCGCGTATGGCGCTTAAAATACTATCATTTGCGGGAAAGAGCGGCAGCGGGGAAGAAATTATGGAATTATAAGAGAAAATAAGAAAAATACAGGAAAATAAAGAGGATTTAGCTTTGCGTAAAGATTCCAATAAAGAAAAACTTGAAAAGCTTGGAAGAGATATTCTGGAGAACTCCAAAAAGGATATCTATCTTTCTTTGCGCTTTTTTGCGTCCGCTCTTGAAGGCCTTACCCTTTCCATGAGGCAGGACGTGGCAAGTCTTGGAACCGACGGCGTAAGCCTGTTTTACAGAACGCCGGCCCTTTCCCTTATGTATGAGGAAAATCCGGTTTTGGTTAACAGAGCCTACCTTCATATTTTGTTGCACTGTTTGTTATACCACCCCTTCAAACCCTTAAGAAGCAAGGATGAAGAACTTTGGAACATATCCTGCGAGATCGCGGTGGAAGCCTTAATAGATTCCCTGGACCTTAAGGCCTTTAAACTGCTTGTTTCGGATTACAGAAAAGAAATATATAAAGAATTAAATGAAGAACTCCCTGTTTTAACGGCGGAAGGAATATATAAAGTGCTTTCGGGGAAAGAAATATCATTTGCGGAAAGAGAAGCTCTTTTAAAGGAATTTGCAAGGGACGACCACGGCCTTTGGAAAAAGGCAAGAGAGGAAAACGAAAAGAAAAATTCCGGTGACGAAAGTCTGCCGCCTTCCTGGGAAAAGCTTAACAGAAGAGTACTTGCGGGAATGGATGTCTACCTTAGAAAAATGGGGGATAAGGGTGGAAACCTTCTTTCTGCGCTTAAATTTGAAGGAAGGAAAAGGGATGATCTTACGGAGTTTCTTTCAAGGTTTACCATTATAAGAGAAGAAACAAGGCTTTCCGATGAAGAATTTGATCTTAACTTTTACACTTACGGTCTCAAATTATACAAAAACATGCCCCTTGTGGAGCCTTTGGAAACAAGGGAAAGTAAAAAGATCCGACGGCTTGCCATAGTTGTGGACACTTCCGGTTCATGTTCCGGAGAGGCAATAAAAAGCTTTCTTGAAAAGACGTATTCTGTTATTCTTAACGAAGAAAGTTTTTTTACCGCCTTTAATGTGCACATAATTCAGGCGGATGCGGCAGTTACAAAGGAAACTCTGATAAGGAGCAAGGAAGAATTTGCTGCTTTTTCGGAAAATTTTGAGGTGGCCGGAAACGGTGGAACAGATTTCAGGCCTGCCATAGATTATGTTACAAAAAAATACGAAGCGGGGGAAATGCCGGAACTTTGCGGGCTTTTGTATTTTACGGACGGAATAGGAATTTATCCTAAAAAGAGCCCGCCTTATAAAACCGCTTTTGTTTTTATAAAAAAACTGGGAGACCCCACCGGACTTCCCGTTCCTGCATGGGCAGAGAGACTTGTTCTGGACGAGATGGAGGCAATATGAATATAAAAGAAGCTAAAGATGAAATAAAGAATTCCCTTAAGGCTTATCTTCTTAAGGATGAATTCGGAAAATATAAGATCCCGCAGGTAAGGCAGCGTCCAATCCTTCTTATAGGTCCGCCCGGAATAGGAAAAACCGCCATTATGGAGCAGATTGCGGAAGAAGAAGGTCTTGCTCTTCTTTCATACACAATGACTCACCATACAAGACAATCTGCGGTGGGCTTGCCTTTCATTGTTAATAAGAAGTATGACGGTACGGAATATTCCGTTACCGAATACACAATGAGTGAGATAATAGCGGACGTTTACGAAAAAATAGAAAAAACCGGCCTTAAGGAAGGTATACTCTTCCTTGACGAAATAAACTGTGTTTCCGAAACCCTTGCCCCTGCCATGCTCCAGCTTTTGCAGGGAAAGAGCTTTGGCAACAGAAAAATACCTGAAGGCTTTATTATTGTTGCGGCAGGAAACCCACCGGAATACAACCGATCTGTCAGGGAATTTGATGTGGTTACCTTAGACAGAGTACGCTTTCTTGAAATTAAACCGGATTTCGATGTTTTTAAAAGATTTGCCTATGAGCAGGGGCTTGCCTCTGTAATCATCACTTACTTGGAATTAAAGCCGGAAAACTTCTACAAAATAGAATCTTCTATGGGAGAAAAACGTTTTGTAACCGCAAGAGGATGGCAGGATCTTTCAACCCTTATAAAAGCTTATGAGGAACTTGGTATCGCCATTACTTCGGAAATTGTTTACGAGTATCTCCGCCACGAAGAAACCGCAAGAGACTTCTTCGATTATTACGAGCTTTACGCAAGGTACAAAAATCTTCCGGAAATGCAGCAGGTGCTCGAAGGAAAGAATATAAAAGAAACCGCAGAAAAGTTCGAAAACTCACAGTTTGACGAAAAAGTAAGTTTAATGGGTCTTTTGCTTGAGGGAATAGGGAATTCCTTCAGGGACTGTCTTCAGGAAATGAAGATAAGAGAAGAAGTTTCCGCTCTTTTAAGAGAAATATTAAAACAGCCGGAAGCTTCGGAAGGTATTTTATCATTATATAAGGAAGACATAAATAAAAAGAAGAAAAACGGGCTTATAAATGATAATGCGGAAAGGGCTCTTTTAAAGAGTTTTGAGCTTGCCACCGAGATTTCCGGAAGGTATGCCAAAGAAGGAGAAGATGGTGTAAGAAGCGCCTTCAGAAATTTTGAAGAAGAAAGGCTGAGAAAAGGAAAAGAGGCTTCCGGAATGCTTTCCTTTGCTTTCGATTTTATTGAGGAAGCCTGGGGAACAGGGCAGGAAGAGGTTATTTTCCTTACGGAACTTACTATGAACAAAAACGCCGCGGAATTTCTCTCAATATATAAAAACGAGCGGTTTAACAAGCTGAACGAAAGCCTTCTTGACGGCGAGGAAGCAGCAAAGCTTGCAAGAGAGATCAAAGAAAGTAAATAATAAAATAATTATAAAGTGCGGAAAAGTTATTGCTTTTTCGCACTTTTGTTATATAATCATTAGCGTGTTAATTATTAGCTAACTAACGATTGTTAAAAATGTTAAAAAGAAGGAGGAAGAATGGAAAACAGAGACCTTGTATGGGGCTTAATGAGAGTGCAGCGCCTGCAAAGAAGAGCTGTGGAAAGCAGCGTATGTGCCCTTGGGATCCACCCGAGCCAACATCATTTTTTAATGTTTCTTGCGGGTAACCCCAACGCAACACAGGCGGTTATAGCCTCCACATTAAGAATTTCTCCGGCAACGGTTGCGGTAAGCATAAAAAAGCTTGAAGCCGGTGGATATATAAAAAGAAAAACAGATAAATCCGACTCCAGAAAGAACCGCATCGAACTTACACAAAAGGGGCTGGAAACGGTAAAAAAGACCGAGAAACTCTTTAAGCAGAAAGATGACTGCATGTTTAACGGTTTTTCCGAGGAAGACAAGGAAAAACTTGCGGAATACATTAACAGGATCCGCACCAATTTCGGAGACACAACAGACGACGATCTTCCGCCGTTTACATGTGTTTTGGACAGTAACGAAGAAAAAGACAAAAACTCCGAAGATGAAAAGAAATAGATTTATCATTAATACATGTACAAGAGAGGAAACAAAATGAAAAAGTGGTTTAAATACATAAAACCCTACCTGCCATACTTCATTATCGGCCCGATATGCATGATAATAGAAGTTATAGGTGAAGTTGTTATGCCTAAGCTTCTCGCAGTGGTTATTAATAATGCCAATGCAGGAACTTTAACAACGACCACCAGCCTTCTTGCAATGGGGCTTATGGTGCTTACGGCACTTATAATGATGGCCGGCGGCGTTGGCGGCGCTTACTTCGGAACAAAAGCTTCCGTTAATTTTGCTGCGGATTTGAGAGAGGACGCATATGCCCACATTCAAAAATATTCATTTGCAAACATAGATAAGTTTTCTACGGGTTCCCTTGTAACCAGACTTACAAACGATATTACCCAGCTGCAGAACTTTATTAATATGTTGCTCCGTATGGCCCTCAGAGCCCCGGGAATGATGATAGCGGCCCTTATAATGGCAATAATGATAAGCCCGCCTCTTTCCGTTGTTTTTGCGGTTTCCATACCTTTGCTCCTTCTTTGCATAGGTGGTCTTATTAAGATCGGTTATCCAAGATTTGCGGCCATGCAGGGAAAGATAGATGCTCTTAACTCCACAGTTCAGGAAAATGTAACTAATGTGCGTGTTGTAAAGAGCTTTGTAAGAGAAAAGCATGAAATAAAGAAATTTGAAAATGCAAACGCCAATTTAAAGGAAGCCGGCATTTCCGCCATGAAGATAATGATATATATGCAGCCTATCATTACCGTATTTATGAACGGAACGATAATAGCTGTAATCTTAATAGGTGGTCCTATCGTACTTGACGGAGGGATGGAGGTTGGAGACCTTTCCCAGTTTATAAGCTATGTTATCCAGATCCTTATGTCCCTTATAATGATAACCTTCCTCCTTATGACTTCTTCCAGAGCACTTGCGGCAGGCAGGCGTGTACGCGAAGTTTTGGATGAAAAGCCGGATATAAATGACAGTGAAGCAGACGAAAATCTTAAGGTGGAAAACGGAGAAGTTGAGTTTAAGAATGTTTCCTACCGTTACTATAAAAACACCGGCGAGCCGGTGCTGGATAAGATTAATTTAAAGATTCCTTCGGGGGCAACAGTTGGAATCATAGGTTCTACAGGATGCGGAAAAACAACCCTTATTTCCATGATCCCTCGTCTTTATGACGTAGATGAGGGAGAAGTGCTTGTAGGCGGAAAGAGTGTTAAGAATTATACTCTTAAAAACCTTCGAGACGGCGTAAGTGTAGTTCTTCAAAAGAATGTGCTTTTCTCCGGCTCCATTGCGGAAAACCTCAGATGGGGTAATGAAGAGGCAAGTGACGAAGAAATCAGGAATGCCGCAGCACATGCTCAGGCCCATAAGTTTATTAATGCTTTTAAAGATGGATATGACACTCTTTTGGACCAGGGAGGCACGAATGTTTCCGGCGGTCAAAAGCAGAGACTTTGTATTGCAAGAGCCCTTCTTAAAAAGCCGCGTATCCTTATTCTTGACGATTCAACAAGTGCGGTGGATACGGCAACTGAAGCACATATAAGAAAAGCTTTTAAAAAGGAACTTTCCGGGGCAACCAAAATAATCATTGCCCAGCGTATTAATTCCGTTATGGAGGCAGATCTTATTGTGGTCATGAATGACGGTAAGATCACCGGAATGGGAACTCACAGCGAACTCCTTGAAAATAATACAGAGTATCGTGAAATCTACGATTCTCAGACAGGAAAGGAGGGCTGATATTATGGCAAGAACACTTGAACAATTACAAAAACAATACAACAGTGCGGCAGCTAAAGGAAAGATGGGAGGCCCTATGGGGCGCGGCAGAGGCCCCGGAAGAGGCGTCAGACCGGGTGGAAAGCCAAAGAACACAAAACAGACTATAGGAAGACTTCTTTCTTACCTTAAAGGCTACGGTCCAAGACTTGTAATTGTGCTTATCTGCATGCTTATAAGTACGGTTACGGGTCTTATAGGCGGCTACCTTTCGGCACCGGTAATAGATAAACTTGCAAGCGCGGTACTGGGAAAAGAAGTAGAGTTAAAGAACATTGAAAAAGCGGCAGACACCATCATTAATAACATTCTTTCCGGCCTTTCCGTACCAATGGATACTTTAAGGCAGCAGGTTATGGCTTACATAATGGTTGCCCTTTTCATACTTGCTGCGGTTTACCCTGTGGGAATCGTTACAACCTACCTTCAGGGCAGACTTATGCTTAGCATTTCGCAAAACATAATACAAAAGATAAGAAACCAGCTTTTTTCAAAGCTTCAAAAGCTTCCGGTAAGATATTTCGACTCTCATCCTACCGGCGAGGTAATGTCCCGTTTTGCAAATGATATAGATAACATAGACACAATGATAAACAATTCCCTTACATCCATCATTTCGGGTTTTGTAACTCTTATAGGAACTCTTGTGTTTATGATATCCACCAGCTGGATATTAACCCTTGTAACAGTATTCTTTATACCTGTATTTGTTAAGGTGGGAGGACTTCTTGCAAAGCAGTCCCAGAAGTATTATTCCGCTCAGCAGGCAGCCCTTGGCGCCGTAAACGGATATATAGAAGAAACGGTAACAGGCCAGAAGGTGGTAAAGGTATTTAACCACGAGGACATGTGTACGGAGGAGTTTGCTCTCCTTAATGATGATATGAGAGACAAGCAGTTTAAGGCTCAGTTCTGGGGCGGCATTATGGGCCCTGTAATGGGGAACACCTCACAGATATCCTACGGCGTAACCGTTGGTATTGGTGGTGTTTTAATGATAAACAGCCTTTTAACACCTGGTGGTCTTACTGTATTTGCCCAGTATTCCAGACAGTTTTCCATGCCGATAAACCAGATTTCCCAGCAGATGGCTACGATCTTTGCGGCTCTTGCGGGTGCTGAAAGAGTTTTTGAAGTAATGGATACGGACCCTGAAACGGCAGACCCTGAAAATGCAATTTACGAGCCTGCAATTGTGGGAGATGTAAGATTTGAAGATGTATCCTTCGGATATGTTCCGGATAAGACTGTTTTAAAGAATATCAGTCTTTATGCAAAGCCGGGACAAAAGATTGCTTTTGTAGGCTCTACCGGTGCGGGAAAGACTACCATTACAAATCTTCTTAACAGATTTTACGACATAGAAAGCGGTAAAATAACCGTAGACGGAAAAGATATTAAGGAATATAAGAGAGACTTCTTAAGAGAAAATATTGCCATGGTTTTACAGGATACCCACCTCTTTACCGGAACCGTAAGAGAAAACATTCGTTACGGCAGACCGGATGCCACAGATGCGGAAGTGGAAGAGGCAGCAAGAGTAGCAAGTGCTCATTCCTTTATAATGAGGCTTGAAAAAGGTTACGACACAATGCTTGAGGGTGACGGTGCAAACCTGAGCCAGGGCCAGAGACAGCTTCTTAATATTGCCAGAGCAGCAATTTCCAAGGCACCTATTTTGGTTCTTGATGAGGCAACATCATCTGTAGATACAAGAACAGAGCGCCATATTGAACATGGTATGGACAGACTTATGAAGAACAGAACAACCTTTGTAATTGCACACAGACTCTCGACAGTAAGGAACGCAAATGCCATAATGGTACTTGAGCATGGCGAAATAATAGAACGTGGTACCCACGACGAACTTTATAACTTACAAGGCAGATATTATGAACTTTACACAGGAGTTAAGGAGCTTGACTAAGCTCCTTGCCCCGGGAAGGGAGAAAAAAATGAGCAAGGTATATATTTTTATGGCTGACGGTACAGAAGAGGTAGAAGCTCTTACCGCAGTGGACATTTTAAGAAGAGCAAAGCTTGAGGTGGTTACGGTTTCTGTAATGAAGAGCAAAAATATTTTAACTTCCCATGGAATTAAGATGGAAACAGACGAGCTTTTCGGAGAGTCCGATTATGCGGACGGAGATATGCTGGTGCTTCCGGGCGGTCTTGCGGGAACAAAGAATTTAAAGGCACACGAAAAGCTTGCTATGGTAATTAAAGCTTATGAGCAGGCGGATAAGTATCTTGCAGCTATTTGTGCGGCACCTTCGGTCCTCGGTTTTAACGGAGTACTTGAAGGAAAGTGTGCAACTTCTTATCCGGGCTTTGAAGAAGAACTTAAAGGTGCAAAGCTTTCAACGGAAAGAGTTGTCCTCGACGGAAAAGTTATTACATCCAGAGGGCTGGGAACCGCAATAGATTTTTCCCTTAAACTTGTGGAGTTACTTAAAGGTAAGGAAACTGCAGATGCAATTTCCTCAGGTATACAGTATAAATAAACGGAGGTAGTATTATGTTGGATCTTGTTATTATAGGTGCAGGTCCTGCGGGACTTGCAGCAGCCATTTACGCAAAGAGAGCGGAACTTGATTTTGTTATCCTGGAAAAAGAAATGATGGGCGGCGGACAGATCATTTCAACTTCCGAAGTTGAAAATTATCCGGGTATATATCCGGTTGGCGGTTTTGATATAGCAATGAACTTTATTAACCATGCAAATGGTCTCGGAGTTCAGATCACCAACAAGGAAGTTGTTGGCATAGAAGCTATTGAAAAAGGTAAAAAGGTTCTTTGCAAGGACGGAACAAATTACGAAACAAAGACGGTTATCATTTCCGGCGGAGCAGACCATAAAGAACTCGGAGTTCCGGGAGAAGATAAGTTCAGAGGCCATGGTGTTTCTTATTGTGCAACCTGCGACGGAGCCTTCTTTAAGGGAAAGGACCTTGTTGTAGTGGGCGGCGGAGACGTGGCTGTAGAGGATGCCCTTTTCCTTTCCAAACTTGCAAACAAGGTGTATCTGGTACACAGAAGAGATTCCTTCAGAGCGGCAAAAACTCTTGTTACAAAGCTTCTTAACACAGAAAACATTACCTTTGTAAAGGACAGTGTTGTTGAAGAGATTAAGGGCGATGAAAAGGTAACCGGAGTAAGACTTAAAAATGTTAAGACCGAAGAAAAAACAGATCTTGCTGTTGACGGCGTATTTATAGCTGTTGGAATGAGTCCTAAGACAGAGCAGTATAAGGGACTTGTAGACCTTGACAGGACCGGATATGTTATTGCCGGTGAGGACTGCGTGACTTCAGATCCCGCTATATTTGCCGCAGGAGATATAAGGACAAAACAACTTCGTCAGGTTGTTACCGCGGCATCGGACGGAGCAAACGCCCTTACAAGCGTAGAACGCTATATATCCGCCAATTTCTAAGCTTTTCTACAATTGACATACAATATATTGAATGATATACTGACATGTGAAGTGATTATTATGGATTACTTCACATGTTTTTTTATTTTGGATTTAACATTTTAATCGGATGAAGTCAGAAACACAAAAAGAGTGTTTATAAGGGAGTGATAAAATGGTACGTACGGTATTGTTAAGCTTTGTAACGGCTTTACTTTTCAATTTTACAATAACCGGTAATTCCATTCTTGGAACGGATAACGATGCCACAATAAGAATTACCGAAAACGAAAACGGAACAATATTTGAACTTATTAAAGACGGAAAGGTTTACAGAGCGGAAGAGTCTGTTTTTGGAATAGCAAATATTTTGTCGGAGGCCTTAAAAAAGTCTGCGGAGAATAAAACTCCTACTCCTGCTCCCACAACACCGCCTTCTGTTTCCCAAAGCACACCTACGCCTACACCAAAGCCGGCTTCCACACCGACACCTATACCTGTTAAAACAACCATGTATGGTGTAGCGGATGTAAATTCTTATGTAAACATAAGAAAAGGTCCCGGAACGAATTACGAAATAATCGGACGTCTCTACAACGAAGGTGTCTGTGTAATAAAAGAGACCATAGGCGATTGGTCTTTGGTTGAATCCGGAAAGATTACGGGATATATATGCACAACGTACCTTATTACCGGGGATGAAGCCGAAAAGATCGTTAACTCGGGAAAAGGTCTTGAAGCAACGGTTATTACAAATACATCCAATCTGAACGTAAGATCCGGCCCCGGCACTGAAAACAAAGTTATTGCAACCGCCATCAAAGGCAAAACTTATCCTGTTGTAGAAGTTTTGAACGGGTGGGTAAAAATAAATGTTAATGATGCGGTAACAGGTTACGTTTCTTCGGACTACGTAAAGGTTAGCGGTGCTTCTGCAATTTATGCGGTAACGGTTGAAGAAGATAATGCAAGAATAGCAAAAGAAAAAGCAGAAACGGAAAGCTCCGAAGCCTCAAAGGCAAAAGCTGCCGCATCAAGTGCAATCAACAGAGCCGTTTCCACTTCAGCTTCCTATAAAAAGAAGGCGCTTGCCCAGCTGGAAGTTTTAAATTCAACAGTGGTTTCCTCTACGGCATCGGATGCGGATAAAAAGCGCGCAAAGCTTTGTATAGAAGCTCTTTCTTACCTGGGACTTAAATATGTCTGGGGCGGAACAAGTCTTACTAAGGGGGCGGATTGTTCCGGTTTCGTACAGTCTTTGTATAAAAAGTATGGATATACTCTTCCGAGAGTTTCCTACGACCAGTCCAAAAATGCGGGCTACACTTCAGTTACGGCAGATACTTCTCATTTGCTTCCGGGAGATTTGGTCTTTTATGCAAAGAACGGAGTTGTTTACCATGTAGCCCTTTACATAGGAAACGGACTTGTTGTACATGCTTCCAATGCAACAGACGGAGTTAAGGTTTCTTCCTATGCAATGTACAGCCCGTATAATGCAAGAAGAGTTATAAAATAAGGCAAATGATGTGAAGATATAAATAATGACGAATAAAATAAATATGTACCAAATAAAAGAGGCGTGTGAATCATCATTCACACGCCTTGTTTGCTGTCTGTTTAAAGCTTTGTCTCGGGAATTTCTATTTTAATGCCTGCATTGCAAGACTGAGACATCCCATAACACCCTGGTTGTCGTTTAAGGAAGCACCCACAATGTAGGAATCCATATCATCCATCTGCTTTGTGCTAAGGTAGCCGCCAAGAAGTTCTTTTACTTTCCTTCTTATTATAGGAAAAAGTTGTTCCTGGTGCATAACTCCGCCACCCAAAACAATGCGCTCAGGTGACATGATAAGAATGTAATTTACAAGGGCCTTTGCAATGTATTCGGCTTCAAGTTCCCAAACCTCAGCACAGTCCTTAAGTTCTATGGCTTTCTTTCCCCACCTTTTTTCTATGGCAGGACCTGCCGCAAGACCTTCGAGGCAATTTTTGTGGTAAGGGCAGGTGCCTTCAAAAGTGTCCTTAGGGTTTCTTTCTATAAGAATATGGCACGCTTCCGGATGGAGCATTCCATGGAGAAGTTTTCCGCCTGTAAGTATTCCTGCACCTACGCCGGTACCTATTGTAATATAGATGCCGTTTTCAAGTCCCTTCATGCAGCCGAAGGTTGCCTCACCGAGGCAGGCAGCATTAACATCTGTGTCAAAGCCGATGGGAATACCCAAAGCCTTTTTAAATTCTCCGCATATATTGTAATTTCTCCATGCAAGTTTTGGAGTTGTTGTAATGTATCCGTAAGTGGAAGAGTTTTTATTAAGATCTGCCGGGCCGAAGGTTCCTATTCCAAGAGCATCAAGTTTGTGATTTTTAAAATAGTCTGTCATTTGCGGCATTGTTTCTTCCGGAGTAAGTGTAGGAAGGGAAATCCTGTCCTTAATCTCTCCATTTTCGTTTCCTATGGCAAGAACCATTTTTGTTCCGCCTGCTTCAAGTGCACCAAGTAACATTTTTTGCCTCTCTTTCCGCCCCGCCAAAATTTTCGGTGTTTGATGCGGGGATTGCATACACTGCGTTCAAACAAGCCCTATTATACTTGTTTATAAAAAAATATTCCATAAAAAAATGAACTTTTATGCTTTGCCGCAAAACAGTAAGTTCTCGTTTTGTAGAATGAGAAAAATTAACTTATCCACACTCTGTCGAATTGACAGGAGAGGAAATAGAAAGAAACATAAGAAACATCAAATGTTAAAACTTCTTGTTTTGGTGTTTTTACCCCTTGTTTTTTATTTTTTTGTGCATGTTGCACAAAAACACTTTCAGACGTGAAAGTGTGATGAGAAAATCGAATTTTTTAGGAAAAATGTGGAAAACTCGACTTATCCACAGGTGTAAAACGAAAAAAAGTTTGAAAAATGGGGTTATACACAAAGTTATCCACATTGTAAACAGATTTGTACTATAACTGTGGTCTAAAAATACTTATGTCAACTTCGAAAGTTTGTTTTGTTATTAGTGATAATTTTGTTTAAAATGCCATAAAAATAAATAATCTTACTTGACATCATTAGCCTAGATAATAGTCTAATAAAATAATGAAAATTTACAGAATTTTCATTATTTTATTAGACTATTATCTATGCTAATGA
>JAILFQ010000222.1 GCA_024697505.1 Lachnospiraceae bacterium | reverse complement strand
AGAACAGCTACACGTTCAAAATCAGAAGCTGTATTTCCCTGCTTATCCTTATACATTGCATAAAGATATTCTTTAGCTGAGTCAATTTTGCTCTTTGTTGCAGTACTGCCATTGTCGGAATTGTTTCCGCCACAAGCTGCTAAGCTTGAAATGCAGAATACGGCAACAAGAAGATATGCTAAAAATTTCTTCATTTTTGCTCCTCTTTTCTTGTATTTAGTTGTTTACGGTAATATCGGAAGCAGTTAAGACTTTGATCTGATAAGAACCGCTAAAATAAGCTACAAGTCCCTTCACATCAATATTCTTTCCGAGATATGCATCTTCCGTGATCATGTTCTTGTTTTCATCAAAAAGGACATTTGTACGTACCGTAACCACTGTTCCATCCTCTGCCTCACATGTAAGTGTCATGGCACCATAAGAAGAAGACTCCTTATTAGATGTTGTGTAAACATCCTTTACCTTAAGGTCTTTCATGGAAATTGTAGTATCCAGTGTAAGGAATGCATAGTCGAATTCTTTTTCTTCCCCATCAACCTCAATTTTTACCGTACCGTTTACAAAAGTATCTGCCGAAGTTTCAACATATGCAGGTGAATAGCCCTCTCCAAGCTTTTGAATGTTGCCCGGATCGTTTGGCTTCATCTCTCTGTAAGAAACTCCCGCAATCTGGTAAGTTCCGCCTGTTTCATAATACTGAAGAGTTCCGACGATTCTGACTCTGTTGCCTACGGAAAGAATACTAAGACCTGAACCGTTCAGACCAAAGCCGTAATAAACCATTATTCCGTAATAAAGGCCTGTTTCTTCATCGTATTCCTCAATATATACACTGTTATCACCGTTTCTTGTAATAACACCTTCAAAAGCAACCTTCATTCCGGAATAATCGGAAGTATGAGTCCTAAGCTCGTTAAGCGTAAGCTCAACGGCATCTCCATAGAAGAAGTTAGGGTCCTTCTGTCCGGAATAAATATTAAGCTTTAAAGCCTTGGCATTATCAATTGCCGCAACTGCTGTAAGACCGTAACGGTTGTTGGCAGATGATGAAGCAATTGCAAGTCCGTTCTGTAAAAGCTCTATATTAAGGTTTCTGTACTCTTCTGTATCGCTTGTGCGGTACCATACCCAAACAAGCAATCTTCCGCCGGTGGAATCCATGTTCCATTCGTTGGTATCGGACTCAACGATAATAGACGTTGCGGAGGAAAGCTTTTCCTTTGTAAAGTTTGAAGCAGTCTTTCCGTACTCTTCTATCTTACCGGTGGACTCAGGTGTATTAACTGCAATGTATCTTGCCTTTAAAAGGCCGTCACTGCTTACATTTGCAGGAACGTTAAAATGAGTTGTATCTCCGTCTACAAATGTTTTAACCGTAACTTCCTGTTTCTTTGTGCTGGAGTTTAAATCCAAAGTTATGCTGCTTGCATAATCTACATATTCGGCATTTGCCTGCTCAGCTCCCGGTGTTGTTTCTGCGTTTTTATCCGCATTACTTCCACCGCCGCAGCCGGCAAGCACTGCGAGGCAAAGCGCCCCGCAAGTGAAAAGCCTGATTTTCTTTTTTAACATTAAACTAATATTTATCATTGATACTCACATTCGTCTATAGCATCCTGGAATGCCTTATTAATAAATGCATCAACATCACTGCCTGCATCACCGGACATAGCCTTTGCAAGAAGTTTACCAACTTCTTCACGGGCTGTTGAAGAACCGTTGAAAGCAGGTGAAGTATAATATGCATCAACCTGGTCTAAGCAGATCTTAGCAGAAAGAGCAGAAACAAAATCTCCACCGTCTGCCTTCTTAAGGAAGTTAGCATAAACTTCGTTGGAAGATACAGACTTAAGAACAGGAACGTATCCGGAAGCCATGGAGAATTCAGCCTGGAATTCTACGCTTGTTGTTAAGAATTTAGCGAATAACCAGGAAGCAATAACCTCCTGAGAATTGTCCTTAAGGAAGATACAAACGCTTGGTCCCTGGGAAATAACCTTAGGATTCTTTGCGTCTACCTGTGGAATTGTTGCAATACCAACTTCAAATGGATACTTTCCGTCAGCATCTGCTGCCGGACGCTGGTGCTTAGCACCTGCGGAAGAACCGATGGACATGTAGCTCTTTGTTCCTGATGATGCTGTGAAAAGACCTGAAGTATAAGAACCGTAAAGGGACTGTGTTGTTACATAACCCTTCTGATACCAGTCACGAAATCTCTTAACGAAAGACTTGTTTGTATCGTTGTTGAAGAGATAATGATCACCGGAAGCACTTGTGTAAGGAGAACCGTACTGCTCACACATTGTAATGAACCAGTTACCTTCGGAGTCGTATCCAAGAGGAATACATGTTGGATCGATTTCCTTGATCTTCTTGCAAAGCTCTTCCATTTCGTCCCAGTTTGTAGGAACTTTAAGTCCGTTTGCATCGAAGAATGTCTTGTTGTAATAAAGAACTTCTGTAGACTTTGAGAAAGGAAGTGTGTACATAAGATCGTCGCCGAACTGTCTTCCTTCTGCATAATAACCTTCAATAAAATCAGAAATCTGAGCATCTGTAAAGCCAAGTGTTTCTGTTGTTCCGTCTGCTCTTGTTACTGTTTCCTTACTTGCGATAAGATCGTCAAGTGTAGCAACAGCACCACCAAGGTTATAAAGAGCAACGTGGTCAGGATAGCAGTAAGCAATATTTGGCTGGTTGCCAACTGTAATTTCCTTACTGATCTGGTCTCTTACATCGTCATAGCTACCAACCTGCTCCCAAACTACGTGAATGTTTGGATAAAGCTTGTTGAACTCTTCGATGTAGAGGTTAAGTACATCGCTTAATGCTGAACCCATTGTATGATAGAAAGTGATCGTTACATCTTTTCCGTCATAACCTCCCTCAGGGACAACAAAGTTTGATTCAGCGGTCTTTCCGCCGTTTCCGCCATTTGAACATGCTGCTGTTGTAAGTGCAAGAGCAAACATAAGAACAACGGCTAAAAGCTTTTTAAGTTTCATCTTCTCCTCTTGCAGTTCTAAAGCATTTTGAGCTTTATTACTGCTTTTCCTTTCATTTTTTTATATTAAAGGGTAACCCTAAAATATACTTTTAGATAAGTGCAGTACCGTAAAGGGATCAACCCTTGATACCGCTACGGCTTACGCCCTTCATAATGTACTTTCTGAGGAATACAAATACAAGGAAGAGCGGGAAGGATACGATTGCTACAGCTGCCATCTGTACAGGGTAGTCTACGTCTCCCGAGGTATCCGTAAATGCATTACGAAGACCGTTTGTAATAAGTCTGTGTGCCGCATCGTTTGCAACGAGTCTTGGCCAAATATAAGAGTTCCATGCACCCATCATTTTAAGGATGGTAATGGAAATAAGTGTCGGAAGGGAAAGAGGGATCATTACCTTCCATAAGTACTTAAGATCGCTTGTTCCGTCAACCTTGGCCGCAAGATACAACTCGTTAGGTATCTGCAGGAAGTTCTGACGAAGCAGGTAAATGTAGAAAACACTTACAAGGAAAGGCACAATAAGTACTGTGTACGTATTCATCCATCCAAATCTTGTAACCGTTCCGTAGTTTGTAATGGTGAAAAGTTCACCCGGTATCATCATTGTTGCAAGAAGTCCCGCAAACAAAATGTTCTTTCCCTTAAACTCAAGTCTTGCAAAAGCGAATGCGGAAAGCACCGTAATAACAAGAGAAAGTATGGTGGAAATAACACCTACAATAACAGTATTTACAAAGAGTTTTCCAAGACTTGCCTGGTTGAATGCCTTTGTATAGTTTTCAAAGTGGATCACTTCCGGCCAGAAGGTCGGAACACTTCTTCTGTACTCTTCAAGTTCCTTTAAGGAAGAGTTTATCATCCAATAGAACGGGAAGAGAACTATAATAGCCATTACTATTAAGAAGCCGTATACAAGGATCTTAAAAAGAATTCTGAAGACTGCCTGTCTGGTTGCTGTCTTTTTAAGGTCTCTTTCTTTCATTACATCATTTTTAATATTATCCATTTTTCGCCCCCCTTAGTAATGTACTCTCTTCTTGCTTA
>JAILFQ010000169.1 GCA_024697505.1 Lachnospiraceae bacterium | reverse complement strand
ACATTATTACCGCTGTTAACGGCAAAAAGGTATTGACGGTAGACGAAATTAACAGCATACTTGAATATACGAGGGCGGGTTCTTCAGGTACCTTAACGGTACAGGTATTAACAAACGGCGAATACGTAGAATCTGAGCTTAACATAATTTTTGATGGCAAATAAAAAGCCCTCCGATCGAAAAGGATGGTATGATTATGGCCAATATGTTTGATTATTTAAAATGGAGAGGGGACCTTACTTTTGATCAGGCTCCTCTCAATGAAATAGACAGCCTTATTTTCACCTGGATAGCCTATGTACATTTTGAAGGAATAGTTCCCGAGAAAATTTCCGATAAGGAATATATTACGTTATCCGATGCGGATAGGCTGTTTTTTGAGACCCACGATATTAAGTCTTTTGAAAACCTTTCTTCTTTTACAAGGACGTCCGCGCCTCTTTTACATGAGGCGGCAAAAACCGAAAGATTTAGAAATATAAAGCTTACTGGTTTTATTAACGACATAGATTACGAACTGGAGAAACAGTTTTCCGCAGCAACCTTCATTATTCCGGAAGTGGGCTTTTTTGTGGCCTTTCGTGGAACGGATGATACAATAGTCGGGTGGAAGGAAGATTTCAATATTTATCTTCCCGTTACTCCTGCAAGAGACGAGGGCCTTCACTATCTTGAAAAGGCTGCATCCATATTAAATGGAAAAATATATGTGGGCGGTCATTCAAAGGGTGGAAATACAGCAGTATATGCGGCTTCACTCGCAAAAGAGAAGGTTATGAAAAGAATTGAGGGGGTATACAATAATGACGGCCCCGGATTTCTGGACAGAGCCTCTATAGAACCGGGGTATACCAAGATAGGGCAGCGTATTCACACATATGTTCCAAACGAATCTATTGTGGGAATGCTGCTTTCGGATGTTGAAAAGTGTACGGTCATAAAAAGTTCGGAAAAATATATAAACCAGCATGATGCTTCTTCCTGGGAAGTGGAAGGGAACAGGTTCGATAAAGCTAAACTTTCCAATCTGTCCTATTTTGTAAATAAGTCTATTGCAGCCTGGGTTGGCGGACGTACGACGGAAGAGATAAAGATGTTTATAGATACGCTTTTTGGCGTTGTGTGTGAGGCAAATGTAAGAACAACAACAGAAATTAACGCAGAGCGCTTAAAGAGTGTACAAAAATTTATTAAGATATACAGACAGATAGATAAGAAAAAGAGAGAAGAACTTTCAGGTATTTTTGTGGAATTTTTTAAAGAAGGTAAAAGAATTATAAGGGAAAATATGGCCAAAAACAAAGGGGAAAGAGATTCCGAAGGCCTGATATCAAAACTGTTGCCTGCACCAAAAGAAAAAAATGTGTGACTTTTTGGGGACTATAATTTTTTATACTACTATGGTATACTGTAAAAAAATTAAGGATAAATCTTTAGATTCTGTTTAAAGGTTTGTCAGACTATGAAGAGGAACAAAAAATAATGAAAAAACTAGTTACTTTATTTGGAATTGTGCTTGCATGTTTTTTTATAGCGGCTTGCGAGAATGTTGAAATACCTGAGGATCCGGAAGCACCGGAAACTACAAATACAAATCAGGCAGATAATGTTGAAAATACACCTACTCCAACGCCTACCGTAACACAGGCTTCAACACCGACACCGGTTGCAACAGAAACACCTACACCTATGCCTACAGCTACACCGGAGCCTACCGCAACAATTACACCAAAGGCTGCTGCAAATATTGCCGAGAAAGCAGAACAACTTGGACTTCCAAGAAAGGGAACCGTTGCTACAAATACAGGAAATCTTAATGTAAGAGAGTCTCAGTCTATATCTTCACCAAGACTTTCAAGACTTTCAAACAAAGAAAATATAACTGTTTTAAGCGTTAGCTATAATGAGGACAGATACTGGTACGAGATTAATTTCCGTCTTGAAGACAAATTGATGACAGGTTATGTGGCGGCTGAATATGTAATTCTTGATGAAACACATCAGGGACCGGATACAACCGTTTACCCTACACCTACACCTACACCTGTTCCTGATATAGGCAGCCAGAATCTTAAATATACTTCACATAATGATAATGGTCATTACTATACGCTTTCCGGAATAGGAGATTGTAAAGATACTCATGTTGTTGTTCCTGCTTACCATGATGGTTTAAAGGTTACATCAATTGATGAATACGCATTTAAGGATTGCAAAGATTTAGAGCGTATTACCATCAGCAGCTCCATTACTAAGATTGATACCGGTGCTTTTGACGGTTGTGATAAACTTGTTGCCATGTATTATATGGGAACTATGGATGAATGGTGCGGAGTTACTGTTAAGTGTAATGTTCATTCAGGCAATTATTTATTGTTTATCGGAGATGTATTTATAGAAGATAAACTCGATATAAGCAGCGGTGTAAGCACAATATCACCGGGAAGTTTTACAGGTTGTTATCTTCTTAAAAATTTGACTTTGCCTGCAAATATATCTCTTATGCCGGGGGCTTTCAGTGAATGTACCGGTCTCAAAGAGGTTACTATCAAGTCCGGTGCTTACATCGGAGATAATGCTTTTAAGGGCTGCACAAATTTAAAGACAGTTAAGATACTTGGCAGCTGCAGGTGGATTGCTTCCGGAGCGTTTACAAAATGTTCTTCCGAACTTGAACTGTATATTCCTAAAACAGTAACTGTGATTAAGGAAGGCTTTGTGGATGAATTTACCATGATCTATTACGCAGGCAGTGAAGAAGAGTGGGATGCTCTCACCGGTAATTTTACTAATCCTGTGGATAAATCCAAGGTTGTCTTTAATGCTGTATATGAGTATTAATATCAATGTTACATAAAGAAAAACCGCTGCAAAGCAGCGGTTTTTTTTACGGCAGTTTTTTCAGTTTTGCAATACCGGCCAACATTTTTCTTACTCCATAGGATCCACCAAATTCTACGGTTACTTCCATATCTTTTTGACCTTTAACAATATCTGTGACGGTTCCGATTCCGAATTTAATATGG
>JAILFQ010000137.1 GCA_024697505.1 Lachnospiraceae bacterium | reverse complement strand
GTTATTTACCGTCAGGTGAGAGTCGGACGCCATAATAAGGAATTTGAAATGCTTAAATTCCGCTCCATGGAAGTGCAGGCACCGGACTTGGAGAAAAATGAATGGACAACTTATAACGACCCGAGAGTTACCAAAATAGGTAAGTTTATAAGAAAAACCAGCATAGACGAACTGCCTCAGCTTTTTAACGTTCTTAAAGGGGATATGAGTCTTGTGGGCCCAAGACCCGAAAGACCGCAGTTTGTCGAAAAATTTAAGGAAGAGATTCCAAAGTACAATATTAAACACCAGGTTCGTCCGGGCATTACCGGTTGGGCACAGGTAAACGGTTACCGCGGGGATACATCCATTAAGAAGAGAATTGAGCACGACATTTATTACATAGAAAACTGGAACCTTGGTTTTGATTTTGTAATAATGTTCCTTACTGTCTTTAAACTTAATGATAAAAACGCATATTAAATCACATATTTTTACGGGAAGAGGATGAATATATGAGCGACGAAACAAACAGAGACGACAACAATAACGAGTATGAGCACATTTGCTACATATGCAGAAGACCGGAAAGCAAGACCGGTAAAATGTTTATGCTTCCTAATAACATAAGCATTTGTGTGGACTGTATGCAAAAAACTTTTGACTCCATGAATAACAGCCCAATGATGGGAATACCGGGAATGCCGGGAGTATCATTTTCCGTTACGGATATAGGAAACAGTGAAAATGATTCCAAAACAGCTGATAGCGGTGAAGACGGAGACGAAAAAGGAAACGACTCCGAAAAGAAGAATAAGAGTATTTCTAATGTGGAATTTTTAAATCTTCCTCATCTTATGTTCGGGATGGGAGACCTTCCTCAAAACCAGAGAATAAAGAAGAAAACCAGGAAGAAGGATGAAAATGATATAAAGCAGGCCTTTGACATTACAAATCTTATGCCGCCTCATAAAATAAAAGAAGAACTGGATGCTTATGTTGTGGGACAGGAGCACGCAAAGAAGGTAATGTCTGTTGCCGTTTACAACCACTACAAGAGAGTTTTTGACGAAAACAAAGACGGAATTGAACTGGAAAAGTCCAATATGCTTATGCTTGGTCCTACAGGAAGCGGTAAGACATACATGGTTAAAACTCTTGCAAAGCTTCTTAACGTACCGCTTGCAATAACCGATGCCACAACTCTTACGGAAGCCGGTTATATCGGTGACGACGTAGAAAGTGTGCTTTCAAAGCTCCTTGCGGCAGCAGACAATGATGTTGAAAGAGCGGAAAAGGGCATTGTATTTATAGATGAAATTGATAAGATCGCAAAAAAGCGCAATACAAACAGTCGTGATGTAAGCGGGGAATCCGTACAGCAAGGTCTTTTAAAGCTTCTTGAAGGCGCTGAAGTTGAAGTGCCTGTTGGGGCAACCAGCAAAAATGCAATGGTTCCGATGACAACAATTGATACCACAAATATTCTCTTTATTTGCGGCGGAGCTTTCCCTGACCTTGAGGACATTGTTAAGCAAAGACTTTTAAAGAAGGCAGCTCTGGGCTTTTCCGGAGAGCTTAAAGATAAGTACGACAAGGATAAGAAACTTCTTGCCAAGACCACAACGGAAGATCTTCGTGAGTACGGAATGATCCCTGAATTTCTTGGCCGTCTTCCTGTGGTTTTTGCTCTTGAACCACTTGATGCGGATATGCTTGTTAAGGTGCTTAATGAGCCTAAAAACGCAATACTTAAACAGTATAAAAAACTTTTTTCCATGGATGAAGTGGACCTTGTTTTCGAAGAGGAAGCACTCCATGCCATTGCGGAAAAGGCTATAGAAAGAGATACCGGCGCAAGAGCGCTTCGCGCCATCATTGAGGAACTTATGTTAGACATTATGTATGAAATTCCGAAAGATGATTCCATCGGACGGGTTACGATAACAAGAGATTATATTGTGAGCAACGGATTACCACTTATCGAGAATAGGTCTAATATAGCGGTAAGCGTTGATAAATAAGGGTTTTTAGACGATTTTAAGAGTAGGCAAAAGTGAACGAAAGTAACCGAAAGTAACCGAAAATATTGGTTGTTTTTTTGGTTGTTTTTGTTCC
>JAILFQ010000023.1 GCA_024697505.1 Lachnospiraceae bacterium | reverse complement strand
CCATGATAGTCCACAACAAATACAATAGATTTTATCTCCACACCGCTGCCATCCGAATATTCCTCAGGCAGATCCAGCTGTTCCACCATATATGCCGCAAGACCGGAAGCACTTCCATACATGTCTCTGTGGGCATTTTCGAAATCTATGGGATCAATACCGATGTGTACATAAGTACTGTCTTCTTTTATTATTTTTCCCCGCTCCAGATATTTAATGACATCTTCTGAGTAAGGTGCGGTGAAACTCATATCCGATCTTGCAAATATCCACGTTCCTGTATTTTGGTCGCAGTAATAAAGGTGCTTGCCGTCTCCGTAGAAAGTTAAGGCCTTTCTATTCTCAAGAACACTTCCTCTTGCATTTGTATACGCATCCGTTTGAACGCCGTAATTTTCGTAATATGCAGTCTTCCTTAGATTTACCATTTTTTGACTGCTAATAAAGCCGTTTCTGTCTCTTATAGTAACCGACGCCTCCGAAATACGGGAGTAAGAGTTTCCTTTTCTTAAATATTCTTTCGAAGAAACATCATTGATCCTTTCGATCATTTCTTCCAAAGTAAGAGATGTAAGGGCATTTCCGACTGCTATCTGAGTCCAGAGTCTTGTATACTCCTCGTAAGAAATAAACTCACTCTCAAGCCCTTCAATAACATCGGCAGTAACCACACTTCCGTCTTTTACCGTATATTCTTCGTCAATCTTTTTTTCGACGCTTGAATCTATAACCACTTCAGTGCCATTTTCTGTTTTGGCTGTATACTTTTCAAGAACTTCCATACGAATAAGTTCGGACCGAGTATTAAAAATTAGACGAACCTTTCCTTCAGAAAGCTCTGCACCTGAATAACAAGACTTCACCATGGACGAAGCCTCCTGTTCAAGCTTAACCAGGCCCATTTCGTCCATATATTCGCCACAGCCTATAAGAAATTCCTCGTAAGGAATCTCCACCACCCACTCATTTTCCGGTTTGGAAACAACGCTTGAAAAAGCAATAAAACTGCTTATGGGAACTGTTGCTTCATCCAGGCTGTATTCCACATAGTATTTAACTCCGTATGTTTCATCATCTGTATAGAGCCTGTCCTTATATATGTAGTTTATAAAACTTTCTATATATGTCTCTGTGGGAGAATTGTAAATGATCTTACTGCCATAATTTGCAGCCGCCGTACCGTTTTCCTCGCAAAAGCAGTCTACATTTTTTTCTAAAACAGAGTAGTCCGAGCCTTCCTCTTTTATTGAGATTTGAATGTTAAAACGTTTGCCGGGCTCGCTGTAAGTCGCATTTTGGGACAGTTGCTCCAAAGGATCGACTTTAATGATTTCCGGTACAGGGGTAGGTGTAGCGGAAGGTGTCGGTGTAGCGGTTGGCGCAGCAGTAGGTGTCAAAGCAGAAGGATTTTTTTCTTCTTTATCCTTACCGCATCCACCGAAAGCCAGGCAAACCAAAAGACCTGTAATAAATATTTTTACAACTTTTTTATTCATATATACCAATCTCCCATATAAAAATTACATCTTACTTATTCTACACCAAAAACCACTTACTTCTCAATATTGCATCCCGTTTTCTTGACAATATTTTCCCTTTTGGATAATATAATTCTATCACACTTAGAAAGGGCGCGTGGCAATGAAAATTGCAATTGTGGATGACGATCTGGTTTACTCCTCTTATTTAAAAGCGATTCTTACAAAACTTGGTAAGAAGTTTTTTGTACGTCTCAATTTGGATGTATATTCAAGCGGAAATGAATTTTTAAAATCAGATAAAAAATACAATATTGTAATGATGGATATAATGATGCCGGAAAAAGACGGGATTGAAACCGCTCTCGAAATGAGACAGACAAACCCGGAAGCCATTCTTATTTTCCAGACAACCAGTGACACCCACTACAAGGATGCGCTTAAATGCCACGCTTACGATTATATCAACAAACCATACTCAGAAGAAGAAATAGAAAAACTCTTCGTTGATATATTCAGAACTCTTCCGGTAGACTCTCACTACGTTGTGATCAACTCACAAGGCATAGAGCTCTCAGTAATGATAAAAGGAATAATCTGTGTTATAAGCGATAAGCATTACCTGGATTTCCATGTAAGCAACCACCCTGTTATCCGGAGCAGAATGACTATTTCAGACTTTATAGCTGCGGCAAACGAAGACAAACGTTTTCTTCCTATCAACCGCGGTGTGTTGATCAATC
>JAILFQ010000343.1 GCA_024697505.1 Lachnospiraceae bacterium | reverse complement strand
GATCGGTACTCTTGTAGGTCTTATCAACATGCTTGGTAACCTTGAAGATATTTCGAAGGTTGGACCTAACATGGCGGTTGCACTCATTACTACATTCTATGGTTCTATCCTTGCAAACTGGATATGTACGCCTGTGGCTACAAAGCTTAAGGCAAATAATGATACCGAAATTATGGTTAAGGAAATTGTGGTTGAAGGCCTTCTGTCTATACAGGCAGGTGAAAACCCTCGTATCATTGAAGAAAAGCTTAAGTCCTTTATTTCTCCTGAAAGAAGAAAGAACCTGAGCTCTGAGCAGGAGGGCGGTGAGCAGTAGTGGCAAAAAAGAAAAAGCAGGAGGAGGCGCCTAAAGGTTCTCCGGCGTGGATGGCAACATTCTCCGACCTCATGAATCTCTTACTTTGTTTCTTCGTTTTACTTTTCTCTATGTCATCTGTAGATGAAAGTAAAGCGGAAGCACTTATTAAATCGCTCGCAGATACCTTTAGTATTTTTAATGCCGGTGGTTCTTCTCTTGATGAAGGGGTATTAATATCCAATGGTGCCAGCCAGCTGTCGTACCTTGATGATTATTATAACGACGGTGGTCAGTCCTCCGATTATGAATATAACGAAAGTACTTCCACTGAGGAGAAGCAGGGCGGAGAAAGCACTGAAGCCAGTGATTCCGCAACCGGCGTAAACCCAACTGCGGTGCCTACACAAACTCCTCAAGGCGGGGATCACACCAATGAAGGTTCTACTTCAGAAGACCCTTTGTCCGGTAAGGATCCGGAAGATATAGATGTGGGAGAAAAGACGGATGATAAGTCCGGAGGTTCCGAGATCAATATTGAAGATGCAAAAGATGCGCTTCTGGCTTCAGATAAAGACAAGACAAACAAGCTCTATACAGATATAGTTACAAATGCTGAGCTTGAAAATCTTGGAGATACGGTTGAGATCACTGTAGACACCGAGAGCTTTAAGTTTGTCCAGATAACCATACAAGGCGGTATACTTTTTGATTCCGGTTCTGCCGATCTTAAAGAATCCGCTAAACCTACGGTTTCAAAAATAGGTGATATACTTAAGGGGTATTCGGACTATAAAATAGAAGTTATAGGGCATACCGATAATGTCCCTATAATTACCATTGGACAGTTTAAAGACAACGATTTTCTTTCCGCAGCGAGAGCAATATCTGTTGCACAGTTTTTTATTGATGTAAAGAAACTCGATCCGACACTCATTACTTTTTCCGGCAGAGGTCAGTATGAACCAATAGCTTCTAATGATACCGAAGCCGGCAGAGCGAAGAACAGAAGAGTTGAAATAAGAATTTATAATCAAAGTTCCTATTAAAAAGGAGAGATGAAGATAAATGAAAAAAAATATACTGGCTATTGTAATTTTGGCTGCTACAATCGTTAATATCACGCTATCGATAATCATTCTCTTTACTATAGTTCCTAAAGCACAGAGAACAGATGCACTTATACAAAAGATTGTAAGCGTTATCGATCTTGAACTTGAAAGTCCTGATGCGGATGATTACGGTACATTGGCTGCAGAAGATCAGACAATTGTTGATCTTGCCAATACAATAACATGTACGCTTCAGTCGGATGAAGGCGAATCAAAGACTCATTACGGTGTTGTTTCGGTTTCCATGGTTCTTAATTCAAAATCTGAGGATTATGCAGCAAAGAATACTTATATTTCAACGAATGAAAGAGTAATACTTAATATTATAGACAACGTTGTAAGCCAGTACACTGTTAAAGAACTTAAGAGTACTGAAGTAAAGGAATCTATCAGAAAAGCGGTTATAAGCAAATGTAATGCTTATTTTAATTCGCCGGATCTTATTTACAACGTAATATTATCAATTACGGCCAACTAATTGAATATTTGATGGCTCGGAGGTGCGATTATGAGTGATGTCTTATCTCAGAAAGAGATAGATGATCTGCTTAAAGCCTTCAGTAGTGGTGAAATTGATGCGGAAGAACTCAAAGACACGGGCGAAAAGCAGATTAAAAACTATGATTTCTCCAGACCGTCAAAGTTTTCCAAAGAGCACTTAAGAACGCTTGAAATTATTTTTGAGCATTACGGACGAATACTTGCAACACATTTGCCCGGTTACTTACGTGTTAACACACAGGTTGAAGTTGTTAACTCCGAAGCGGTTATTTATTCGGAATTTTCAAATGCACTTTCTAACCCTGTATTGCTCGGAATGATAGACTTTGATCCTCTGGACGGAAATATCATTATTGAACTTTCTAATAATATAGGGTATGCTATTGTGGATCGAATGCTCGGAGGCGCAGGTCTCCCTCTTGAAAAAGTGAGGGAGTTTACGGAAATCGAGAAGGCAATTCTTGAAAGAGTCTTCACGATTATTACAAACCTGCTGCAGGATCCTTGGGAAAATGTGGTTAAGCTCAATCCAAGGTTTACCAGGATTGAAACCAATTCCCAGTTCGCACAGATAATATCTCCTAATGAAATGGTTGCTCTTATTACCATGAATTTGAAGATAGGAAGTGTGGAAGGCATGATGAATGTCTGTATTCCATACACTTGTGTAGAACCTGTTATAGATAAGTTGAATACTAAGTACTGGTATTCAACAATGAAGGATACAGACGAAGAGAGTTATAAGGACTTTATTGAAATTGCTATATCAAGAGCGCAAGTTCCTTTAAAAGCCATTTTAGGCAGAAGCGTAATTTCAGTAAATGACTATATAAACATGGCAAAAGGTGATATAATAAAACTTGACACAAAGATTAATGATGAACTAAAGGTTTATGTCGGTAATATTTATAAATTTAATGCATTGGCCGGTGAATCATCGGATGCATATGCATTAAAGATTTCAACAATTTTGAGAGAGGAGTGAAGCTGAATGGACGGTTTATTATCACAGGAAGAAATAAATGCTCTTTTTAGTTCGACAGACGACGAGCCGGAAAATGAAGCTTCTGCTTCATCAACTTCCGCCGGTAATGATTTATCACCGGAAGAAAAAGACGCCATAGGAGAAATTTCTAATATAAGTATGGGAACAAGTGCTACAACGCTTTCTGCGCTTGTTAATCAAAAAGTAGATATTTCAACTCCGAAGGTAAGTGTTATTAATTGGGAGAGTCTTGTTAACAGTTATGACAAGCCTTGCATCTTTATCCAGATTTACTATAAGGAAGGTCTTGACGGTAACAATATTCTTATTCTGAAAGAAAAAGACGTTAAGATCATTTCCGACCTTATGATGGGCGGAGATGGTACGAATACAGACGGGGAGCTTTCCGATCTTCATCTCAGTGCTATAAGTGAAGCCATGAACCAGATGATGGGTTCGGCGTCAACATCGATTTCCTCAATGCTTGAAACAAAGGTGGATATAACACCGCCTGAGGCAAATGTTGTTGATATTAATTCTGTTAAGAATGCTTCTCAGATTGCGGATTTCCTCCAGGGAGATTTCGTAAAAGTTTCTTTCCGTATGGAAATCGGAAATCTTGTAGACAGTGAACTTATGCAGCTTTATCCTATTGCGTTTGCAAAGAATATGTACTCTAAGTTTACTAAGGGGTCAACACCTGAGCCTGAAGCACCAAAGCCTGCACCGGCACCGGAGCCTGCTCCGGCGGCTGCACCTCAACCGCAAGCTGCGGCACCTGCAGCGGATCCGAACATGATCAATCCTATGATGCAGGGAATGGGTATGCCTTACCCTCAAATGGCAATGGGAGCAATGCCTCAAATGCAAATGATGCCAAATGCACAAAATGTAAATGTGGCATCTGCTCAATTTCAGCCTTTCATGCAGGTGCAGAGTCCTCTGCTCCAGCAGGAAAATATAGATTTGTTACTCGATGTTCCGCTTGAAGTTACAGTCGAACTTGGTCGAACAAGTAAATCTATTAAGGAAATACTTGATTTTGCACCCGGAACAGTCGTAGAATTAAATAGGTTAGCAGGAGAGCCAATTGACGTTCTTGTTAACGGAAAATATGTTGCTAAGGGCGAAGTGGTAGTTATTGCTGAATCCTTCGGTATCCGCATTACCGAAGTTATTAAGTAACTACTGTTTCCTATAGATTTGATCTGAAAAAATTACAAGGAGTGATCGTATGGCAAAAAACATTTTAATTTGTGATGATGCTGCTTTCATGAGAATGATGATCAAAGACATTCTTACAAAAAACGGGTATGGTATCGCTGGAGAAGCAGAAAACGGACAGGTTGCCGTCGACAAATACGCAGAGACTAAGCCGGATCTTGTTATGATGGATATAACAATGCCAGAAAAGGACGGTATTCAGGCTCTGAAAGAAATCCGTGCGAAAGATCCGTCAGCAAATATCATTATGTGCTCAGCAATGGGTCAGCAGGCAATGGTTATTGAATCCATTCAGGCCGGCGCTAAAGACTTTATTGTAAAGCCATTCCAGCCGGACAGAGTACTTGAGGCGGTAAGAAAAGCGGTTGGCTGATATGCTTTTAACGCAGGCATCCAAAGACAGC
>JAILFQ010000323.1 GCA_024697505.1 Lachnospiraceae bacterium | reverse complement strand
GCATCATAGGAACAAGTTCCAGTCTTCCCGCCAGCATGTCAAACATAAGAACATACTTGGAGACTGGAACTTGTTCCTATGATGCTGTTGTTCTATCCTGGAACCTGGAAGAGATAAATGTGTTGAAAGCGAGGGAAGTATGGGAAGTATAGGTAAGGACTTGCTGCTTTACAGAAGACGTTTTATACCGTCTGAAACATTAAAACTTAGGGACGACGAGATTCTCCGCGTGGATGATGAATATATTGTTACCAAATGGAGAGCTATAAAGCCGCGGCCGGATTTTTACGGGGGAACATCTCTTTACTGCAGAAAGCAGGGTTTTAAGGTGAGCCGTTTTGAAGATGAAAAGGGGAACCTTGTGTATTGGTACTGCGACATAGTAAGGGAATTGCCTTACGAAGACGGCATCCTCTACGACGATCTACTTTTGGATGTGGTGGTTTTTAAGGACGGAAGCGTTAAAGTTGTGGATATAGGAGAGGCTGTGGATGCCTGCGAAATGGGCCTTATAGACGAAGCCACCCTTCATCTTGCCTTAAGAAACACTGAAAGGTTGTTAAATATAATTTATAAGGGCGAGTTTAAAAGCTATACGAAAATTATTGAACAATATTTGTGAATATAAATACTGTGTATACAATTGCTGTTTAAACACACATTGGTATACACAGTTTTTTTATTAAAAGCCTTGCCTTTTTTTTACACTCGTGCTAAAGTAACTAAAACGTTACTTTAGCGCATAAAAATGCTAAAGCGTTACGTTTCGATCAGAGTAAAGTATAAAAACGCGTAAGAAAGGAAACAGGAACTATGATGGACAACACAAAATACAGTCCCGGATATTATGTGGCACCCGGTGTGAATCTGGACTGGACAAAGAAAGAAAAAATTGAACAGGCGCCGATATGGTGCAGCGTTGATATGAGGGATGGTAATCAAAGCCTTGTGATCCCTATGAATCTTGACGAGAAACTTCGTTTTTATCAAACGCTTCTAAATGTTGGCTTTAAGGAAATAGAAGTTGGCTTTCCGGCTGCTTCTGAAACCGAGTTCGAATTCCTACGTACCCTGATCGAAAGAAATATGATACCTGAAGATGTAACGGTGCAAGTGCTTACGCAGTGCCGCGAACATATAATAAGAAAGACATTTGAAGCCTGCAAGGGAGCACCTGCGGCTATCATTCATTTTTATAATTCTGTGAGCGTTGCCCAAAGGGAGCAGGTTTTCAGAAAATCCAAAGAGGAAATAAAGAAAATTGCGGTAGACGGAGCTGAACTTGTTAAAAAACTTGCCGGTGAGTATGATGGCAACTTTAGATTTGAATACTCTCCGGAATCTTTTACGGGAACGGAGCCTGAGTATGCGCTGGAAGTTTGCAATGCGGTTCTGGATGTTTTACAGCCCGGGCCTGATAACAATGTTATCATTAACCTGCCTGTAACGGTGGAAATGAGCCTGCCTCATATTTACGCCTCTCAGGTAGAGTATTTCCATAAAAATATCAAGTACAGAGAATATGTAACAATTTCTCTTCATCCTCACAATGACAGAGGAACGGGAGTTGCGGATACCGAACTTGCTCTTCTTGCGGGGGCAGACAGAGTTGAGGGAACTCTTTTCGGAAACGGAGAAAGAACGGGAAATGTGGATATTGTAACGCTTGCAATGAATATGTACTCCCATGGGGTGGACCCAAAACTGGACTTCTCCAATCTTCCTGAGGTGGTTAAATCTTATGAAGAGTGTACCAGAATGCATGTTTATGAGAGGTCCCCGTATGCCGGAGCCCTCGTGTTTGCCGCATTTTCCGGCAGCCATCAGGATGCCATTGCAAAGGGCATGAAGTACAGAGAGGAAAAGAAGGAACATCGCTGGACGGTACCTTATATTCCGATAGATCCGAAGGATATTTCCCGTACTTACGATGCGGATGTTATTCGAGTTAATTCCCAGTCCGGTAAGGGCGGTATAGGTTACCTTCTTGAAAATGCTTACGGATATATTCTTCCGCCTGCAATGAGAGAAGAATTCAGCTATGCATGCAAAGACCTTTCAGACAAGGAACACAGGGAACTTTCTCCAAAGGATGTTCTTGGGGTATTCGAAAGCAGGTATATGAATGTTACCGGACCGGTTGCAATAGACAAGCCTGAGTTTACTCATAAGGACGGAAAAGTTGGTGTATACGTAAGCTTTACAAGAGACGGTGATGAGAAGACCATACATGCGGAAGGAAACGGACTTATTAATGCCATGGTTAACGCCATTAAAAAGTATTGCGGCGCAAACTTTAAACTTACGGAATATACGGAGCACTCAATCCAAAAATCCGGCTCCGAATCTACGGCTGCCGCTTACATAGGAATACTTGATGAAGGCGGAAAAACAGCCTGGGGCTGCGGAACGGATACGGATATTTCTATGGCCGGTGTAAAGGCGCTTATGATTGCTTTCAATAAACTTCTCAAGAAATATAACAAATAAGATTAAAGAAAAGAGGAAACAATATGGGTATGACGATGACTCAGAAGATTCTTGCGGCACATGCAGGCCTTGAAAGCGTAACAGCGGGGCAGCTTATAAACGCAAAGCTGGATCTTGTGCTGGGAAATGATATTACTACTCCCGTAGCGGTTAATGAGTTCAAAAAAGCCGGCTTTGACGGAGTGTTTGATAAAGACCATATAGCTATCGTTCTGGACCATTTTGTCCCGAATAAAGATATAAAAGCGGCAGAACAATCAAAGCAGTGCAGGGAGTTTGCGTGTGAGCACTGTATAAGCCACTTTTACGATGTAGGAAAGATGGGAATAGAACATGCACTTCTTCCCGAACAGGGCGTTGTAACGGCGGGGGACTGCATTATAGGTGCGGATTCCCATACATGCACATATGGTGCGGTGGGGGCGTTTTCTACAGGTGTAGGAAGCACTGATATGGCAGCAGGTATGGCAACAGGCATGGCCTGGTTTAAGGTACCTTCAGCCATAAAATTTGAACTTTCGGGTAAATTACCGAAGAACTGCTCCGGAAAAGACCTTATTCTTACCATCATTGGAATGATAGGAGTGGATGGGGCGCTTTATAAGAGCATGGAGTTTACGGGCGAAGGCGTTAAGACTCTTTCCATGGATGACAGGCTTTGCATTTGCAATATGGCAATAGAGGCAGGCGCCAAGAACGGCATTTTCCCTGTGGATGAGGTTACGGAAAAGTACCTTGAGGGAAGAGCAGAAAGAAAAGGAAGGAAGTTTGAAGCAGACAAAGACGCAGACTACGAACAGGTTATAGGAATAGATCTTTCAAAACTTGTTCCTATCGTAAGTTGTCCTCATCTTCCGGAAAACACAAAACCTGCAAAGGAACTGGGAAATATAAAGATAGACCAGGTGGTTATAGGCTCCTGTACAAACGGAAGACTTGAAGATATGGAAGCTGCCTATAATACTCTTAAAGGGAAGAAGGTTGCAGATGGGGTCAGAGTTATTATAATTCCCGCAACCATGCAGATATATAAAGAGTGCATAAGAAGAGGCTATGCGGAAGCATTTGTGGATGCCGGGGCGGTTATCTCCACTCCTACCTGCGGCCCTTGTCTTGGCGGCTACATGGGAATACTTGCAAAAGGAGAAAGATGTATTGCAACCACAAACCGTAACTTTGTAGGACGTATGGGACACGTGGAATCCGAAGTCTATCTTGCTTCTCCTTATACGGCTGCAGCAAGCGCGCTTACGGGTTACATAACCGAACCATCATTGTAAAATGTTTTAAAACCAAAACAGGAGAAAAACTATGAATGCACAAGGAAAAGTATTTAAATATCCGGATAATGTGGATACAGACGTTATAATCCCTGCAAGATACCTGAATACGTCTAATGCTGAGGAGCTTGCCCTTCATGCTATGGAAGACATAGACACCGGGTTTGTTAAAAAGGTTGAAGCCGGAGATATTATGGTGGCAGGTTATAATTTCGGCTGCGGTTCTTCAAGAGAGCATGCGCCTTTGGTTATTAAGACCAACAAGGTGGGTTGTGTTATTGCAAAGAGTTTTGCAAGGATATTTTACAGAAATGCCATTAATATAGGTCTTCCTATACTTGAATGTCCGGAAGCCGCGGAAAAGATAGATGCGGGGGATGAGGTAAGTGTAAATTTTGACACCGGAGTTATAAAGGATATAACAAAGGGGCTGGAGTTTAAGGCTCAGCCTTTCCCGGATTTTATACAGAACATAATAAACAAGGGCGGTCTTCTTGCATCGCTTAAAAAGTAAAAAGGAGTTGGCGGTATGAATAAGAATATTGCAGTTATCAGGGGCGACGGGATTGGCCCGGAAATTGTTAACGAAGCGCTTAAGGTGCTTGATGCTGTGGCAAAAAAGTACGGCCACACTTTTAATTATACAAGTGTATCCATGGGAGGCTGTGCAATAGACGAATTTGGGGACCCTCTTCCGGAGACGGAACTTAAAAAGTGCCTTGAGGCCGATTCCGTTTTACTTGGTGCGGTTGGTGGTCCAAAGTGGAATGATGTCCCGGGAGATAAACGTCCGGAAAAAGGACTTTTAAGAATACGTGCGGCAATGGGAGTCTACTCCAATAACCGTCCTGCAAAGATCTGGCCTCAGCTTGCGGGTGCTTCTCCTCTTAAGCCGGAGATAGTCGCAAAAGGAATTGATTTTATAATTGTCAGAGAACTTATAGGCGGAATATATTTCGGAAAACATGAGACCGTAGAGGCAGATGGGGTGAAAACCGCAAGAGACTATATGGTATATTCCGAGGAGGAAATAAGAAGGATTGCAAAGATAGGCTTTGAAACAGCCATGAAGAGAAGAAAAAAGCTTTGCTCCGTTGAAAAGAGCAACGTTTTGGATACAAGCCGCCTTTGGAAAAAGGTGGTTCACGAATTGGCGGCAGAATATCCTGAAGTGGAACTTTCAGACATGCTGGTGGACAACTGTGCAATGCAGATAGTTAAAAACCCTGCCCAGTTTGATGTGATCGTTACGGAGAATATGTTTGGAGATATTCTTTCCGATGAGGCTTCTATGATAACCGGTTCCATCGGAATGATCCCTTCTTCCTCCCTCGGAGACTCAACAAACGGACTTTATGAACCTATACATGGGTCTGCACCGGATATTGCAGGTAAAAACATAGCAAATCCGATAGGCACAATCCTTTCCGCGGCAATGATGCTCAGGTATTCCTTTAATATGGAAAAAGAGGCGGATGCCATAGAAAAGGCTGTGGATGCCGTTCTTTCCCATGGCTACAGAGGGGCTGACATTATGAGTGATGAGGTTGGGCTTAAACAGGTTTCCTGCAGCGAAATGGGAAATCTTATAGCCGAGGGAATATAATTTTCTAATAATTGTAAATACGGAAGAGGAAACCTGTAAGGTTTCCTCTTTTTTGGTTAATTTCTTTA
>JAILFQ010000292.1 GCA_024697505.1 Lachnospiraceae bacterium | reverse complement strand
GTTGTTCCGGAACAGATCTTTTTCCCGTCGGCATATATGCTAAACTTTTCTACTCTCTGGCCCATTGTTATATCTTCCTTAAGTACAGCATACCTTGGAGAAAAAGGCTTTACCGAAGTAAGACAGATCGATGTTTTCTCTTCGTTTACCAAAGGAATAAGCTCAACCTTATTGCTAAAGCAGCCCTTTATGTAATCGCCCAGTTCTTTAAGTCTGTTTCTGTCCGGAAGAGCAATATTCCCCTTTCTGTCCGGAGGAATATTAAGCAGCAATACCGAATTTCCGCCGACCGCTTTAAGATATATATTGGAGAGTTCTTCAAGGCTTCTTACTTTTTCGTCTTCGCTCTCGTGGTAAAACCACCCGGGCCTTATGGAAGTATCCACTTCTGCAGGATACCATATAAAATCCTTTTCGTCTTTTACTCTCTCCAGGCTTCCAAGATCCTTGTCCTGTTCATCAATTTTTCTTTCTCTGAAGGCGGCATTATCAGCCTGCTGGGAAGCGGCTGCAATGGCTTTTTGAGAAAAAAGCCTTGCGGGAACAACGCTCCACTCGGATTCTCTGCAATCTCCCGCTTCATTTCCGCACCATCTTACATCCGGTCCGCTTACGGAAATAACCGCATCAGGTTGCAATTTTCTTATAACTTCGTAATATCTGTTCCAGTCATAAATCTGCTTTTTTCCGTTAGGACCCTCGCCGCAAGCACCGTCAAACCATACCGTATAAAGCTTTCCGTATCCGGTGCAAAGTTCCGTAAGCTGATTGCAAAAATAGTCATCGTATTCCCTGCCGGAGCCGTATGTTTTTTCGTGTCTGTCCCAAGGGGAAAGATAAACCCCAAACTTCAATCCGTACTTTTCACAGGAACGGGACAATTCTCTAACAACGTCCACCGGATAAGAAGAATTCATTACACTGTGGTCCGTATATTTCGTATCCCAAAGGCAAAAGCCGTCATGATGTTTTGCCGTTAATATACAGGCATTGATTCCTGCAGCTTTGATTGCTTCACACCAGTTATCCGTATTAATCCCTTCAGGAGCATAAATTTTCTCGTCTTCTTTTCCGTCTCCCCACTCTCTGTCCGTAAATGTATTCATTCCAAAGTGAAAAAAAGCGGTAAACTCAAGTTTTTGCCATTCAAGCTGTCTTTTTGAAGGTCTTACCTCAACAAGTTTCTTAAGAAGTTCATCATTTGTCATCATTATTCCCTCTTGTTAACATTATTTAATGTTTTTTCAAAAATGATAAATCAGGTTCGTAATCTATAATACATTCTTGCTTATATAATGTAAAGTAATTAACATTTCCCATTTTTTTGAAACATGGCATCTATTAAATCCTGCTTGGTTTTCTTCCCGATTATGTAGCTGGAAATAAGCGGTGTTTTAAAATCCAAAAGCGGAATCTCTATAAGGGTTTTGTTTGTCAGGTATCTTTTTGCCATTTCCTTGGGAAGAAAAGTGTAAGTATCTCTTCCGTAAAGATAAGGAATTACCTTTGAACAGTCGTCTATTTCCAAAGAAAACATGTGATTCTTTGGAAATATTCCTCTTATAAACTGCCCCACATCCTGCAGGGCAAAGTTACACATTATATAATTAACGTTTAAAAGGTCTTCTTTTTTAATGCCATTTTCAAAAATTCTATTGTCTTTATCGGTTACCAGGATCATTTCATCATTTTTGAAGACTTCACAATTATACCTTTTATCTCTTACCGGCAAATAAGAGAATACAAGGTCATATATATCTGACGAAAGCTGCTCGATAAGCTTTGTGGAAACGCTTATGCTTACCTGTACCGCATCTTCCGGATGTTCCTTGTTATAAGCAGTAATAACAGGCGCCAAATAAGCTTCATATATGGAGTCGGCGGTTCCTATTCTTAGAAAATTCTTGTATTTCCTCGTGCTGTTCACGTCCAAAAGTGCAGCATCTGCAAGTTCTACAATTTTTTCCGCATAAGGAATAAACTGCTCTCCCTCCTGTGTGAGCAAAACACTTCTCTTGGTTCTGTCAAAAAGTTTAAAATGCACCTCAGCCTCAAGTTCGTTAATCCTGTTTGTAACGGTAGACTGCGCAAGGTAAAGCTGCCTCGCCGTTACGGTATAACTTTTATTGTCCGCCAAAAGCAAAAAAGTTCTAAGATTTTCTATATCCATTTCATTTGCCTCTTTCTTTTTTCTACCCTTCTTCATTTAAACTTATCGAAAAACGAAATATATACAACATATATAATCTAATTTGTTAATAATTGCAATCCTCCGTCTTTATCAGTCCTATGGATCTTTGTCCCATAATCCTCAAACATCTCCAAAACCGACTTATGCGGATGGCCGTAAGAATTGTTAAAGCCGGCAGAAAAAACGACAATATCCGGTTTAATGAAACTTATAAACTCCTTGCAGGAAGAAGTCTTAGAGCCATGATGACCGGCTTTTAAAACCCTTATTTTCGCATTTTTTCTATTCTCGCTAAAAAAGTCAGGTTTTTCGTTCATTATGTATTTTAAGACTTCCCTTTCCGCATTTATGTCAGCATCACCCATAAGCCATATTTCATATTGAGGGCAGTTAACACAAAACACAAAGGAATCCTCGTTTTCAGACTTACTTATAATGCCCGGATGCAGACAGGTATAAGAAACCTTGTTAAATTTCAGGCTTTCCCCTTTTGTAAGAAACACAACTTCAATATTCTTACTGTGCGCCCTCTGAAGAACCTTCTCATAAACCTTTTCAGGGTCATCACAAAGTGGAAGTATAAGTCTTCTAACCGATATATTCCCCTTGTAATTTCTAAGCCTTTTATACTCCCCCTCATACACATCCATTGCTTCAATTATCTCAATTGCTCCGTTAATGTGGTCAGAGTCCATATGAGTCAAAATAAGAGTATCAATCATCCCTTTACCCTTACTTTTCAAAAAAGGGGTCAATCTGTATTTTCCCACACCGGACACTCCGGTACTTCCGCAATCTATCACAACAACCTTTCCTTTTTCATCTGTTATTACAATACAATCTCCCTGGTCCACATCCAAGAAGTCACATTCAAAATGATTATTCCTCGGATAAATTATTACAATTACCATTGCTATAGCAAAAAAGCCCAGAGTTTTAATCTTTGCTCTCCCTTCACGTATTCCGCTTTTAAGAAGAAAAAAGAACAGAAAAAAGAAGAAATAATATAATATGACAGCAAGTTTTCCGGGCTTCCCGACCAGAAAAGCAGAAAAAGGAGCTTTAATAAGAAAGCCGCATACCCCCTCGTAAATCCTTATAAGGAGGTAAACCGGGGCCGCAAAAAATGATGCCGCTAAAGGCGAAAAGATTCCCACAAAGGAAGAAACGAGTGCCAAAGACAAGAGTCCTCCGCAAAGCGGTAAAAGCAGCAAATTAGCAAATATTCCGTAAGTGTATATCTCATAAAAAAACATAAGTATAACCGGACGCATTGTCATATTTATAAAAACACTTCCAAAAAGCAGCTTTCCTCTTTTTAATGTCCTGCCGATCCCGGTTTCCGGAAACATTTCCACCTCTTTTTTTATCTCTGAAAGCAACCCGATCCCTACGACCGCTGAAGAAGAAAGCAATAAAGAGGATCCAAAAAACTCTCCGGGGTAAAGCATAAGAAGTACAATTAAAGCAAAGGATAAACCCGAAAACATATCGGAATTTCTTCTTATTAAAACTGCCGTTAAGGCAGAAAAAGTCATAAAAGCTGCCCTAAGTGCGGAAATTCCGTTTCCGCAAAGATAAACGTAAAAGAGCATAAAAGATACGGTTAAGAAACCGGAAAGGATTTTATTTATCCCTCTTTTCTTTAAAATTCCAAAAAAGCCAAGGCATATTAAAGAAATATGTGTTCCCGAAATAACCAGTATATGACTCAATCCGTTTTTTCTAAAAAGATCTTTGGTTTCTTCCTGCAGATTCGCCTTATCCCCAAGTACCATCGCAAGAACAATTCCTGCATCCTCCTTTGAATATAGCCCTGTAATACTGTCCTTCATTTTGTTTCTGAGTTCATTTACAAAAGAAACAAAATGATTGTTACCATTATTAATACAAGATAATTTTACAGCATACAAAGAGGCATATATCCCTTTTGCATTGTAATATGTCTTAAGATCGAATTCTCCGGGATTTGTACTGTGCACAAAGTACTTAAATTTTCCATAAGCCATAACTCTGCTTCCGGCCTTTTCGTTAAAACCGGCGTCCGCATACAGAAATATATCCCCGCAGGGTAGTGCTTCTTCGTTTATTCCGGCTGAAACCTCAACATGTGAAAGGCGGATCCTTTTGCTGCCGTCTTCTTCCAAATATATATCTTCCACATTTCCGTATGCAACAATATACTTCTCCCCGCGGAAATATAGGCTTTCAAGAGCATCTGACGACGTTTTGCTCTCATTAATAAAACACCCGATCCTTATTCTGCCCGCAATAAAAAATACCGGCATAAGAATGATAATAACCAAAAGTTCTCTATGTCTTTTCTTTTTTACAAAACAACGGCAAAACCACTTTTTGTCCTTGTATTTATTAAAAAGAAAAAGCAGGACCGACAGTAATAAAAGGAATACGGCAAGCGAAAAATTAAGAGGCAGTTTTTCAAGAGAAAAGCCAACAACAAAGAAAATGAGCAGCAACACAAGAGGCCTTGCAAAAAGCCCCTGAAAAAACCACATAACGTGCTCTCTCATTTGCTTTCTCCCACAGAGACATATATAAACTCTTTCAGTCTTTCAAAAGACGCCTCCCCAATACCGGTAACATTCATTATTTCCTCTATACTTTTAAAATCTCCGGCTCTTTCTCTGTAGGTCAATATCGCTGTTGCTTTTGAAGCTCCAATCCCCGGAAGTTTCATAAGTTCCTCCGGATCGTCGCTGTTTATATCCACCTTTAAAGGGCCGGAATTATCCGGGGAGGATTCAGGAGATTTCTTCCCATTTTCTCCAAGTCCCCCGCCGTTTATAAATATTCTTTCGGAAACGGATAAGGATTCGGTTTCGGTAAGACTTGGTACATAAAGGCGCAAACTGTCCGTAAGAAGATTTGCAAGGTTATGATATGCAATATCCGCATCATCGGTAAACCCACCAGCTGCAGCAATGGCATCGTACACTCTTCCGCCTTCCTTAATTTTGTACACATCCGGATTGTTAACCTGGCCGCAGACAAAGATATAGCAATACTTTTCTACACTTGTAGAAGCGATAGAACCGTCACTGCCCTTATCCTTCTCTGCATCATTTTCGGAAGTGTTTGTACCGTCTTTATCCCCGTCTATAATTCCCGCGGGATTTTCCACCCCGCCATCTTCCTTATCCTTTTCAACTCCGTTACTGCTATCAGTGCAGTCTTCTCCTGCCGTAACAATAAGGTTACCAAGTTTAACTGTTTTACCGGGATTCTGAAAATTAAAATAGTAAAAGAAACCCGCCACAAGAAAAAGCGGGAGCAAAAAAGCCGCTATTACAGCCTTTAGAGTAAATTTATGGTGCATCATTTCCTTTCCGGAAAGTTTTTACACCCGTTCGCTTCTTTATTATAAATCCTGATGCCTGTATATACAATAAAAAAGGATGACCAAAAATCAGGTCACCCTTTTGTGTATTTTTACTATTTACTTTACAAACTTAAAGGTTTTTATTTCATAAGGCTTTATTTCAAAGGAAACAAGCCCTTTGCAGTTTCTGCCTTCCTCAAGGTTTCTCTCTAAAAGATCGCACTCCCAGACTTTTCCGTCAAAGCCGTTAACAACCAGTTCTGCTTTGGTTCGTTTTCCGTGGGCTTCGTACATTCTTACAACAAAGCCCTTTCCATCTTCCGACTCCTTAATGGTTTCTGCAACGACATTGCTTTCCGAAATGGTAAAGTAGGATTTCTCCGTAAGTTCCGGCACGCTATCCGTACGCTTTTCAAAAACAGGCTGGTTTAAAAGATATCCTTCCTTTACAAGACCTCCCTCTCTAAAACCGCCCTCATGCGGAAGCAGGGAATAAGTAAAGAAGTGGTCCTCTTTATCCGCATCCGGATTAGGAAAGATTCCGGATTTCAAAAGAGTAATTCTCATTACGTTTTCTTTTACATCATAACCGTACTTGCTGTCATTTAAAAGACCTACGCCGTATCCCGCCTCGGAAAGATCTGCCCATTTATGTGCACAAACCTCAAATTTTGCCTGTTCCCAGCTTGTATTTGAATGTGTAGGACGTTCAACATTACCAAACTGAATGTCATATGTTGCCTTGGCAGCATCCAGAGCAAGCGGAAATGCAGCTTTCAAAAGGATCTGGGATTCTTTCCAGTCTATGTGAGTCTTAAAGTCTATTCTGCCGGAATTGGAATAGAAGATAATATCCTGGTCTACCACGGATTGCAGGAATCTCCTCTTAATCCTTAAAATAAGCCTTACTTCACCGTTTTCCACAAGGGAGACTTCCGAAACATTATTTACCTTGTAGCATTTTTCACCGTAATAGGCATCTATATTCCAGGCGTCATATTCCTTAGGTCTGTCTTCAAAAGCAAGGAGCGCATTGCCTCTTTCACCCTCAGAAATTACCTCTCTTCCCGCTTTTTTGTCGTAGAGGGAAGCTATTTCCCAGTTATCGTCAAACTTTACTACATAAAAAGGTGTTTCAACACATCTTCCATTCTTTTCGAAAGACATGGAAACCTCTTTTTCGGCAAGTTTTTCTTTAACAGCTTTTATTACATAAGAATGATATCCTTTACCCGGCACAAGTCCCGGAAGCCAAACCGTCTTACCATCATTTGTGTGCTGGTAAGGAAGCTTCTTTTCGCCGTCAAAGACTTCAAACAAACCGTTACTTATGACCACATCCTTTCTGTCAAATGATGTGGTGTTAAAAAGATAAAGATATTTGCCGTCACCGGTTTTGCTGCCGCATATTTGCGAAAGAGCCTCCTCCGAAAGCTTTTTGTCTATTTCAAACACTTCATTATATTGCTCTTTGGAGTCTTCATAAACATCCTTTATTGCCGAACCCGGAAGTATATCGTGGAACTGGTTTAAAAGAGTAAGCTCCCAGGCTTTTTTAAGTTCTGCACCGGAAATCTTTTT
>JAILFQ010000192.1 GCA_024697505.1 Lachnospiraceae bacterium | reverse complement strand
TAAGGTCCCACTATTTCAGGCATCGCCCCTGCTCCGGACATCATTACCGCTCCTGAAACGAGGCCTTTTAAAAGGTCTGTTGACAAAAGGTCTGTAATGCTCATTGCTCCGGCAGACTGTCCCATAAGAACAATCCTTTCCGGGTCTCCGCCAAAGGCTTCTATATTATTCTTTATCCATTTAACAGCCTCTACCTGATCGTAAAGGCCAAAATTTTTAGCGTCTATAAGAGAAAACACATTGAGTCTGTAGCCGACAGAAACAAGTATTATGCCTCTTTTGGCATATTCCGTAGAAGAACCGTAAGGCAGTTCTCCGATCGTTCCTGTTTCGAAACCGCCACCATGTATAAAGACCAGAACGGGACAGTTTTTTGCCTCTTTCGGAGTGATAATGCTAAGCTGCAGCTTATCTTCGTTGTAAAGGAATTCTCCGCCATTGGGGCGAAATTCTCTGCCGTAGAAATTGTCTTCCGAGGCGGATTCCTCTATGTAAGTACCGTATTGTATACTGTCCAGTTCCCGTTTTGTGGCATCATATTCCCCATTCCAGCCGGTTACCTGTACAGGGTATTCAAACCTTTTGCAGGTTGCATACTCTATTCCTCTGTAGCAGGGGAAACCGTCTATAGTGGTTCCTTTTATTCTTCCCAGTGGAGTTTCCTTTATTACCTCGTCCAAAGTTTTTCTCCTTTAATTGTCAGAAGGATTATCATTAAGGATCATTTATTCATTACCGCATTTACGCTGTCTATGCAGGCTGTGCGAAGACCGTCTGCCTCAAGGGCTTCCACACCTCTTATTGTTGTTCCTCCCGGTGAGCAAACTTCATCTTTAAGCTGCCCCGGGTGCTTGCCGCTTTCCAGCATAAGTGCCGCACTTCCTGCAACCATATGGCCAACGAGTTTATAAGCAAGAGGTCTTTGTATGCCATACTTAACCGCAGCATCTGCGTAAGCCTCCATAAAAAGATCCACAAAAGCAGGGCCGCAGCCGGTTATTGCCGCACCTATTTCCATAAGGCGGGAAGGAAGGCTCTCCACAAGGCCTATACTTTCGAAAATGTTTTCAAGGTAGGTTCCCTCCTCTTCCGTAAGAGAGTTTTCTTCTTCAAAAAGGAAAACTCCTTTCGCCACCATGGCGGGTGTATTTGGCATAATGCACTGTATTCTTACATCATCTTTAAGTATCTCTTTAAACCTGTTGTAAGACCAGCCCGCCGCAACGGATATAAGAGCTTTTCCTTTAAGATCTGTTTTTACCGTCTTTAATACTCCCTCAATCTGATAAGGTTTACATGCAACAACAACCATATCCGCGTCTTTACAAAGTGCGTTTGCATCTTTATACGGAGTAAAGCCTATTTCCCTTGCGTTCGCTTCAAGCTTTTCGTAGTGAGGTGCAAAAGCAAGAATATTTGACGCTTCTACGCTTCCCGCTTTAATAAGCCCGTCTGCTATGGCCTTTGCCATGTTTCCCATGCCGATAAAACCGATCTTAAACTTTTTCATGCTGCTTAATCCTCCTTTTGGTCACATGTATATGTGAGTGGTATTCCGTAAGTATCCTCGTAAACTTTTTTCCAGACTTCGTAGTTCTTTTCCATCATATACTTAACATTTTCGGCCTTACTCCTGTTTTTGTCCGGCCATATAGGTTCGCATACGTGGATTGTATATTCCTGAACAGGAAAATCATTTTCGTCCATTACATCCGTGTCTTTCATTGTAACAAAAACCGGAAGAACAGGCACGTTATTTCCCGCGGCAAAGGTAAAGCCGCCCTTCTTTAAAGGCTTTGGCTTTCTGTAGTTCCACCACATACTCTGTTCAGGGTAAATTAAAATAAAGTGCCCTGCTTTTAAAAGTCTGTTTACGCCATCCATAAATTTCTTCATGGTATCCATATTTGAGCTTAAAGGAAGGGTGTTGCAGTTTCTCATAAGGAAGCCGAAAAAGCCCGGAAATCCCGTGTAGTTTCCCTCTCTTATTATACGATAAAACTTTCTCTTTTTGTGGCCGGATTCGTCGTAAACCTTCTGAATGGCAAAACTGTCAAAAGCATTAAAATGGTTGCAGGTAATGATGGCACCCGTATTCAGCTTTCTTATGTTTTCAATTCCAAGAACATCCTTAACCACAAACTGCTTTTTGTACTCAAGAAAATCCACAAACCAGTGGGCAATCTTAAAGGCATAGGCAGTTCTAAGTTTCTCACGCATGGTCTTTTTGACGTACTCAATATCATCCGGAAGAAGCGGCGGCGCAGGGGGATCGTTTTCCACATCCTTGTCAAAAATGCCCGCTTTTTCCAGTTCTTCTATTTTATGCTTTATCTCTATTCTGGATAAAGTCTTGTTATCCTTTGGAATAAATACATTTGCGTATCTTTTTTCGTTTGCTGTTTCACTTATTGCAAGGTTAAGAAGATTGCTTCCGGCCGCATCGTCTTTTTCTTTGTCACTCTCGGAAAAGTTGTTTAAAATGTCCCTTATTTCCCTGTAACTGTCCACCTGAGCGGCATAAGTCCAGAACTTGTCTCCATATTTGCAATCCTTGTAATGCCAAGGCTTTGCCGCAAGATTATAATGAACGATCCCGAAATCCTCTTCCTTGCATGGGGCTTCACCTATCATTTGGATGTTCCAGCAAGGAGATACCCAAAGAATATTCCCCTTGCAGAGTACATTTAAATAGTCCTGGTCCTGAGCAACAACAAATGAATATGTATTAAGCA
>JAILFQ010000216.1 GCA_024697505.1 Lachnospiraceae bacterium | reverse complement strand
CTTGTTGGGTTGGTTATGGTATCTATGATCATGGTTGGATTTGTGTCTACATTAATCGGAGTTGTAAACCTTAGACGAGGAATGGAAGAGGAAGTAGAAACAGGTGTTAAAGCGGCATGTCAATCTTACGCTATGGTGCTTGATTACACAAGATCGAGTACAGACAGTGAACTGGCTTCTTTGGAAAATGATATGTCCGAGAAAACAGGATATGATTATACATTTTTCAGCGGAGATACAAGAAAACGTTCCAGTATTGCCGGTGCTGTCGGTACAAAAGCAAGCGATGTTGTTATAGATGCCGTTATTAAGAAAAGACAAAGTTTTTTGGACAAGAATATTGTTATTAACGGAGAAAAGTATTATGTAGCATATGAGCCGTTAATAGATTCCGCAACAAACGAAGTTTATGGAATGGCCTTTGTCGGAATGAAAAAGGTCGAAATATCCAGTTATATTAACGATAGAATAAAAATAATGGTAACCCTTGCCGCGCTTATTGTTATAGTGTGTACGATAGCTGCTGTATTCTATGTCCTTCATATAGTTGAAGCCATAGGAGAAAGTGTAGGCGCAGTAAGGCTTATGGCAACCGGAGATCTTAACATAAGTATTACGGAAAAGGTTAGGAACAGGAAGGATGAGCTTGGAGAAATGGCCGTAGCCCTTTTTGATATGTGTTCAAAAATCAGGCAGGTCATTGGCAATGCCAGAACATCTGCCGTTGAAGTTGACAGTTCCTCCGGCTACCTTTACTCCACAGCCAGAGAGATAACAGGAACTGCCGAAAGTGTAACAAATTCAGTTTCTCAGGTTGCTCAGGGCGCGTGTGACCAGGCAGAGGCTTTACAGGAAGCGGTTGTAAGCGTCAATGAGATTAACGAAGCAATAAGTCTCATTATAGAAAATACACAGGCCATGAATGGAATTGCTGATTCCATGCAGACCAATTCAAAAACAAGCCAGGAAAAACTTACGGAACTTCGCGCTTCTACCAAAGAGAGTATTGGCGCTATAGATGAAATCGTTGAACTTATAGGAAATACAAACGGAGCAGTTACAACAATAAGCAAGGCGGTAGAAATTATACATGATATCGCATCACAGACAAATCTTCTTTCATTAAATGCCAGCATTGAAGCTGCAAGAGCAGGAGAGGCAGGAAGAGGTTTTGCGGTTGTTGCTGATGAGATAAGGCAGCTTGCCGATCAGTCTGCAGAAGCAGCAAGAAATATTCAGGAAGCTATGAACGGACTTGCTCAGGACTCCAACAAGACAATGCAGTCTGCGGGAAGTGTTCAGGAAGCTATGTCTATACAGGGATCTACCATTCACAGCACGATCGAGCAGGTAGATGCTCTTATAGAAGAAATTAATAAATCCATATCTCTTACCGGACAGATCGTAGAAAATGTTGAAAGATCTGAAAAGGCAAGAAATATAATTTCGGACACGATTACGTCGCTTTCATCGATTTCAGAGGAAAATGCCGCAAGTTCCGAAGCAACAAAGGCGTCTATGGATGACCTTTTAAAGACAATGGATGATCTTTCAAATAAAGCCGGCGCTCTTAGTGATGTGGCAAAGGTGCTTGATGAAGAGATTGGATTTTTTAAGTAAAGAATTGTTTTAAGTAAAGGATTAGATTAATAGTAGTAAATGCAGAAGGCATCCACTTTTTTGTGGATGCCTTTTTAAGAGTTACCAAAAATATAACAAAAATATGATAAAAAGTTTTAATAAAATCATTGAAAAATCATCAAATATGAGTTAACATATCATCATAATCTTAATAAACCGCTTAAAAATAATCATTTGCAGCAGTTTTTGGCGGTGACGGTAAAGGAGAATGGTATGGAACGTTTAAAGTACTTTTGCAACGGAGAATTTAAAGAATCTAAGACAGAAACCTGGTATGACCTTCATGACCCAAGTACAGGAAAGGTAACCGGACAGGCACCTTGTTGTACAAAAGATGAGGTTAACGAGGCAATAGCCGCAGCAAAGGCCGCTTATCCGGCATGGAATGCAACACCGGCTATTAAACGTGCCCAGATTTTATATAAGGTGAGAGACCTTCTTATTGAGCATATGGAAGAGCTCACAATGCTTGTAGCCACAGAAAACGGAAAGGTTTGGAGCGAAGCTGAAGGTGATGTTTTAAAGGCAAAGGAAGGAACGGAACTTGCAACACAGGTACCTTCACTTATGCAGGGTGAATGCATTATGGATGCTTCCAAAGGCTATGATACGATGCAGTTCAGAGAGTCTCTGGGTGTGTTTGCGGGTATAGTGCCTGTAAACTTTCCTGCTATGATACCTTTTGGATGGATGACACCTGTTTGCCTTGCCTGCGGTAATACCATGGTGCTTAAAGCAGCAAGCTTAACTCCAAGAACAGCAATGAGAATTGCGGAACTTTATAAAGAAGCAGGACTTCCTGCCGGAGTATTGAATATTGTTACCTGCTCCAGACATGAAATAGAAGTTATTCTGGACCACCCGGATGTAAAGGGAATTACATTTGTGGGCTCAACCCCTGTAGGAAAGTTTATCTATCAGCGTGCAGCCGCTTCCGGAAAGAGGGTACAGGCCCTTTGCCAGGCAAAGAACCATGCTCTTGTAATGAGTGACACTCCTATAAAGAGAACTGTTGCCGGCATTGTAAATTCCGCTTTTGGTTGCGCAGGTCAGAGATGTATGGCGCTTTCCTGCTGTGTTGTTGAAGACGCCATAGCAGATGAGTTTGTAGCAGAACTTGTAAGACAGGCAAAAGAAATTAAAGTGGGACCTGCTTACGACAAAACATCAAAACTCGGACCTATTACATATAAAAAGCATTACGACGAGGTAATGGCTGACATTGAAAAAGGTGTAAAAGAAGGAGCAGACCTTGTTCTTGACGGAAGAGGAGTAAAGGTTGAAGGCTACGAAGAAGGCTACTACGTAGGCCCGACAATATTCGACAAAGTAACTCCTGAAATGAGTATAGGAACAGAAGAAATCTTCGCGCCCGTTCTCTGTATAAAGAGAGTAAAGAACTTTGAAGAAGGCCTTAAGGTAATGAATGCCAACCCTTATGCAAACGGCTCCGTAATCTTTACTCAGAACGGCTACTTCGCAAGAGAATTCGTAAGACACACAGACGGAGGAATGGTAGGCGTTAATGTAGGTATTCCTGTACCGATCGGATTCTTCCCATTTGCAGGACATAAAAACTCCTTCTTCGGAGATCTGCACTGCCTCGGAAAAGACTCCTACAGATTCTTTACAGAATCCAAATGCGTAACAACAAGATGGTTTGACGAAGAAGAAAGCAACAACACCAAAGTCACCACCTGGGACGGAACCATCTGAGTGATAGCCGAAGGAGGCAAAAATTATTGACTTGGAACCACCCCACGAAGTGGGGTGAGGCATAAAAAAGAGCTGTAAGAAAGCATATTTCCGCTTTCTTACAGCTCTTTTATTATGCCGCTCCCTGCACGCAGCGCGTGAAGGTTCCAAGTCAAAAATTTTTCACTCCTGAGCAAACATACATCCAAAGGAAACGCGTAGCGTTTCTTTCGGATGAGAAAGCATATTTCCGCTTTCTTTCGGATGCCCCCAATATCCTCTTGAATCTTCACATTTGTTATAATATACTCAAACTAAAGGTTTTAATAACAATTACATAGGGAGGTTTTTATGGAAAAAACAAAACTTGGCATTTCCGTTGCATTAATGGGAACGCTTGTATGCATTGCGCCGCTTGTTGGCAGCTCTATTCCGCTTATTATTATAGCGGGCTATATTTTGCTCAGAGAATCGGACACATGGCTTAAAACCACAGCCCTTAAGGCTGTTGCCATATTCTTTTTCTTCGAGTTGCTTACAATTATGATCGGATTTATTCCGAATATCCTTGTATGGCTTGAGAACTTTATCGATCTATTTGACGGCATTATGGACATAAGTATTATCCGCAGAATATTTAACTTGATCGGAAGTGCAATTACTATTTGCGAAAGGATATTTCTCAGCATCCTTGCCATTCTTGCCCTTAATAAACGTTCCATATCGGTACCGTTTATTGATAAAATAGTAAAAGCTCATTTTTCTTCCTCGGAAGAACAGGAATAAATAAAAAAATCCTTACCGTTTGGTAAGGATTTTTTAATGCTGGTGGCGGGACTCGAACCCGCACGGAGTCGCCCCCGGAAGATTTTGAGTCTTCTGCGTCTGCCATTCCGCCACACCAGCAACGCAATGTATTTTAGCATAATTATTTTCCTTTGGCAATCTTAATTGAACAGAAAATAAAAAAAATAGGGAAAAAAGCACCGCTTGAAAGAAAACCCTTGATATGCTATGATTTTCCTATCGGTGATAAATAATGAATCATCATTTGCAAAGAGGACCGAAAAAATTATGCCCGGGGGGTAAGTAGTATGAAAAAGTTTTTTGCAATGTTGCTCATTGCTGTAATGTGTGTTTTTAGTTTAACGGCTTGCCTTGAGAATGTAAGAATTCTTGGTACATGGTCAACAGAAGACAAAGGTACAACAATGACCTTTGACAAGGATGGCACAGGTTCCATTAAACTTGGAGATTCCTTCAGCTACACTTACGATATGACATATACCGTAGATGGCACAACACTTGAGATTACAACTACAGCAACAATTCTTGGATTTTCTTCATCTTCAACACAGAAGTATGAGATTTCTTTCGAAAAGGGAAATCTTGTTCTTACAGATGCTGATAATTCAGATTCCGTACTCACACTTATTAAGCAGTGATCAAAAAAGTTTGCGGCTTCGCTTTCGGGCGAAGCCGTTTTTTTTCTTTAATTGTAAGACCAAGAATGTTATAATGTATTGGTATTTGTATGCAAATCTTTCTGTATAGGAGATAATTATGCTTTTTAAAAAGCCTAAGTTCGAGAATTGCAAAGAGATCCAGTATTCTTTTAAGGCGTATCTGGAAAAGAAGATGAGCCTCACAGAAGAAACCGCTTTTGTAAAGCATATAAGAAACTGTCCGCAATGCAAGGGCGAACTTATAGAATATTTTGGTTTTCTTGCTGCCGTAAAATATCTGGATGCTTCAATTAACGACGATGACGATGTATCCAAAGGAAATTTTGCGGAGAGTATCGAGAAAAAACTTTGCCATACCGAACTTCTTGCGAGGAAGGATTTGAATTCAAAGATTTTCAGGCGGGCCGTACTTACCTTTGTGGTTTTTATCATATCACTTGCTGCCGGCATCATTTAACGAAGGGATCATAACAAATGAAAGAAAAAATAGTTCTTATAGATGGAAACAGTATTGTAAACAGGGCTTTTTTCGGACTTCCGGACCTTACAACTTCTACCGGAAAACACACAAACGGAATTCTTGGTTTTTTAAATATTCTTTTAAAACTTTTGGATGAAGAAAAGCCGGAATATCTTACGGTGGCTTTTGACGTGCACCATAAGACCTTCAGGCACGAGATTTTTCCGGAATACAAAGGCACAAGAAAGGGCATGCCGGAGGAACTGTGCGAGCAAATGCCTGTTCTTGAAGAACTTTTAAACAGCATGAACATTCTTGTTGTTAAAAGAGCCGGCTACGAAGCGGATGATATTCTGGGCACTCTTGCCAAAAGAGGAGAAGAAGACGGCCTCGATGTTACCCTTGTTTCCGGAGACAGAGACCTGCTTCAGATTGCGAGTGATACGGTACTTGTGCGCCTTCCAAAGACAAAGGGCGGAAAAACTTTTATAGAAAACTACCATACGGCTGAAGTTGTGGAAAATATGGGGGTAAGACCTGAAAGAATTACAGACCTTAAAGGCTTAATGGGGGATTCTTCGGATAATATTCCGGGGGTGCCGGGTGTCGGTCCAAAAACCGCTGTAAAATTACTCAACGATTATGACGATCTGGAAGGGGTTCTTGCTCATGCCGATGAAGTTGCCGGAGCAAAGCTTAAAGAATCGCTTTTAAATAATAAAGATCTTGCCAGGCTTTGTAAAAAGCTTGCTACTATAAAAACGGATTGTGAGTTGCCGGATTTTTCTTACGAAAAGGCAAAACTCACAGGAATATTCACCAAAGAAGCCTATAAAATTGTTAAGGATTTGGAATTAAAATCTTTGCTCTCCCGTTTTGAACTTACACAAAACGAATTAAATGACTCATCATTTAACACTTTGTCGGATTCTTTTAAGGAAATGTCCATAAAAGATGATGTGGATGCTTTTTTTGACAGATTAAGCAGGAATATGGAAGACGGACCTTTGGGACTCGCTTATTTATCTTCGTCGGATAATGATAACGTTCAGACAACTATTTTTGAGGCAGTTTCCGGTGGAATGTGCTGTATAGCTTTAAGCGGCAAAGGAGAAAATATTCTTATTTTGCCGGAAAACGGCGTAACAGCTGAATATGTATTCGGCAAAGTTGAAGAGTACTTAGAAAAAGGAGGCACTCTTTCCTGTCTTAATATAAAAGAGATAGCCGGTTTTATACCTGAAAAGTTGAGAAACAGAACTTTTGATACCTTTATAGCAGCTTATCTTTGCAATCCTCTTAAAGATTCTTATACAGATGTGGATATTGCCAGGGACTACCTTTTCGCTACAATTCCCGGGCAGACAGAACTTATAGGCAAGGCGGATCTTGCGGAGGCTTTTGCTGCGAGCCCGGAAAATGTTAAACAGATAATGGTAAGGCGTGCGCTTATAGCGAGAGAAAGCTGTGAGCCGTTAAAAAAAGCCCTTTCGGAAAGTGATATGCTCCGGCTTTTTACGGAAACAGAAATGCCGCTTGAGTATATTCTTTATGAAATGGAAAAAGAAGGAATCTATCTGGACCGCGCCGCGCTTAAGGAATATGGCGAAAAACTCGCCGAAGGAATAGGCAAACTTGAAAGGGAAATATATGATTACGTTGGAGAGGAATTTAACATAAACTCTCCTAAACAGCTTGGCGTTATCCTTTTTGAAAAGCTAAAACTGCCTTTTGGAAAGAAGACTAAAACAGGGTATTCCACATCTGCTGATGTACTGGAAAAGATCAAATCCGAAGATCCTGTTATAGAAAAGATACTCACATACAGAACTCTTACAAAACTTAAGAGTACATACGCTGACGGTCTTGCTGAATTTATAGGCGTTGACGGCAGGGTGCATACCAAATTTAATCAGACTATAACAGCAACAGGTCGTCTTTCCAGCACAGAGCCTAATCTTCAGAACATTCCGGCAAGAATAGAACTGGGAAGACAGATAAGAAAGCTGTTTACTCCTAAGCCGGGACATGTATTTGTAGATGCGGATTATTCTCAGATCGAACTTAGAATACTTGCCCATATGTCCGGAGACGAAAGCCTTATTAAGGCCTACCACGAAGCGCAGGATATTCACAGAATGACTGCTTCCAAGGTGTTTGGTGTTCCTTTTGAGGAAGTTACACCGCAAATGAGAAGCAATGCAAAGGCTGTTAACTTTGGAATTGTATACGGAATAAGTTCTTTCGGGCTTGGACAGGACCTTAATATTTCAAGAAAAGAAGCGGAAAATTATATAAAACAGTATTTTGAAACTTATCCGGGAATCAAGTCTTATCTTGACGGTCTTGTAAAAATGGCCAAAGAAAAAGGTTATGTTACAACTCTGTACGGAAGAAGAAGACCGGTGCCGGAAATAAATTCCTCTAACTTTATGCAAAGACAGTTTGGAGAAAGAATAGCAATGAATTCTCCTATTCAGGGTACCGGAGCAGATATTATGAAGTTTGCCATGATAAGAGTTGCAAACCGCCTTAAAAAAGATGGACTTAAGGCCAAAATCCTGTTACAGATACATGATGAACTTCTTATAGAAGCCCCAAAAGATGAAGAGGAATCAGTAAAACGCCTTCTTAAAGAAGAAATGATGGCTGCCGCAGAACTCAAGGTGCCTTTGGAAGTTGAAGTTAAGAGCGGAGATAACTGGTATGAAACAAAATAATAAAATAGCGGTTATAGGGCTTACCGGGCCTGCGGGGTCCGGTAAATCCACCGTTGCGGATATACTTGCAGGCATGTATCCTGTGAAGTATATTCATTGCGATGAAATAGCAAAGAAGATAATGGAACCGGGTGGCCCTTCTTACAAGGCTCTTTTGGAAAGATTTGGTGATGAAATTCTGGAAGAAGGCTGCATAAATGAAGGACCGGAAAGAAAAATCTCCAGGGAAAAGCTTGCAAAATTAATGTTTAAAGATGAGAAAACAAGACTTCTCATTAATTCCATAACCCATCCTTTGGTTGCGAAAGAAGTTCTGAAGGAAATAGATGAAGCGGAGAAAAACGGAAAATATAAGCTTGCTCTTATAGAAGCGGCACTATTGATAGAATCAGGTATTTACAAGCTTTGCGATGAAGTCTGGCTTGTGCTTGCAAATGAAGAAGACAGAGTGCAACGCATGAAAGAAAACCGCAATTATTCCGATGAAAGGATTGCCGGAATTATAAGAGGGCAGCTTTCACCGGAGGAATTTTTAAAGTATTCGAATTTTGTTATAGATAATTCCGGAAATGATGTTAAAATGTCCGGAGAGAGAATAAAAAAAGAAGTGGCAATCCACTTAGAAAGCATATTGGAATAAGGCGGTCCGTTATGCTATAATATACCTATTGGGCTTGTGCCCGCATTACATTGATTTTTACCTGAATGAGGGGAGAAGTAATG
>JAILFQ010000208.1 GCA_024697505.1 Lachnospiraceae bacterium | reverse complement strand
TACTACGACACACTTTACGCAATTAACAACAATCTGGTAAGTGCGGACAGAGATTTCTATCAGGCACTTGTGGGAGCCAGTCAGCACAGAGAACTTTCCGGGGAAGCACCTGTAAAACCCGAAGGAAATTCCGATACAGATTTTAGTGCACAGATGAAGGAAAAGTTGAATGACTTTGAAGAAAACAAGAGTCAGGTAATTGATAAAGTGAAAGACGCCGCTGACATAGCGTCAAAATTTGATGTCCTTTATAATCAGCTTAAATCCGGCAGCGGCTATACTTTCTCACAACTTGTTAATCTTTTTATCAGCGGTTACGATGAATGGGCTGCACTTTACGATGTTGGAAACGGCAGGGTAGACTGGACGTCTTTTAACGATAAGTTTAGTACCTTAAGAGATTATATTGACGAGATGCAGGAAATTACAGAAGAGTTTGCGGTAATTGAAGAAGAGGAAATAAGCAAGTCCATTAATAATCAGGTTATGGCAATTTCCATTGTCTTTGGTTTGCTTGTAATATCTTTGTTTACATTTGAAGTGTTTGTTATCCGCTATATACGTAAGAATCTCCAGAATACAACAAATAATATTGATAAACTTGCAGGCGGAGACCTTACCGTGGATTTCCCTGAAGACGAAACTTTAAGTCTTGATGAGATCGGAAGAATTATGAAGAGTTCGAAAGTCCTCAGCCACAAACTTGACGAGGTAATGAGAGCAAGTAACAATATGGCGGGCAAAGTTAAGGCTTCCGGTACAGAACTTGCGGATTCCGCAACACAGGCATCTTCCGCATCCGACCAGGTAACAAATGCAATTTCCGAAATTGCAAAGGGAGCGGTTGCTCAGGCGGAAAGCATAAAGAGTGCTTCCGCAAACACAGAAAACATCGGTAGCAATATAGAAACAATAGTAGGAAACGTAAAGGAAATGGATACCGTTGCAACAGACATGAAGAATGCCTGTGATGATGCAATGGAATCTCTCGGAAAACTTATTAAGCAGAGTACGGAAGTTACTTCCTCCGTTAAGGCTATAGGAGACACCATAAATTCCACAAATGATTCCGCAAAGAAGATCTCCGAATTTACTCAGGCTATTACGGACATTTCCACCCAGACCAATCTTCTTTCCCTTAACGCTTCCATAGAGGCAGCCCGTGCCGGAGATGCAGGCCGCGGCTTTGCGGTTGTTGCGGATGAAATAAGACAGCTTGCAGACCAGTCCAAGGAAAGTGCAGATAAGATCAAGGACATTGTTGCGGAACTTCTTGCAGATTCCGCTTCCAGTGTAAGCGTTCTTGAAAAGCTTAACGAAAGCTTCAGCGCTCAGACAGGTCAGCTGGAATCCACAAAGACAGACATGGAGAGGATGAGCGAGAATGTTGTAAGTGTGCAGGATACATCATTTAGCATAAGCAAGAGAGTTACTTCTCTTGAAGAGGCTAAGAAAGAACTTACAAACATAGTTAATGAACTTTCGACCATAAGCCAGGAGAATGCGGCATTTACGGAAGAAACCAATGCATCTATGGAGGAGCTCAACTCCACATTTACAACAATTACGGATTCCGCAGTTAAACTCCAGGGTCTTGCAAATGAGATGAAAGATACGATCAGCTACTTCAAAGTTTGAACAGCGGTTAAGTCTTAATTGTAAAACATTTTGAACATGTAAAAAAATTAGTATAGAGAGTCCTTACAAGGCTCTCTATATTTTTGTGAATATATTTACCTGATTTGAATTGTAAGAAAATTAACCTTGAAAAAAAGCGCGATTAATAGTATAATAAGCATTGTTAAAAAAATAACCAAGTTAAGAGTTGAGTTATTATTAACATATAATATGTATTAGGAGGTTTTACAAAAATGGATTTAAAGCTTAAGGACAAAGTTGTTATGATCACCGGTTCTACAGGTGGTGTAGGTGAGGCTCTTACAAAGGCTTTTGCTGAAGAGGGATGCAAACTTGCTATTTCTTCAACAAAGCAGGAAAAGCTTGATAAGCTTCTTTCCGAAGTAAAGATTGACCCTGACAAACTTCTTACTTTCGTTGTAGATGTTACAAACGAAAGCCAGATTAAGGATATGGTAGAAAAGACTGTTGCCAAGTGGGGCAGAATTGATGCTCAGGTTAACAACGCCGGATATGAAGGCAAGAGTTTACCTCTTGACGTTCAGACAGATGAGAATATGCACAATGTTTACAATGTAAACATCTTCGGACCTCTTTACGGTATGAAGTATGCACTTCCTCACATGAAGGAGCAGAAGGGCGGAGCGATTGTTAACATTACTTCACAGGGATCCATAGTAGGTGCTCCTACAATGTCTGCTTATGTTTCTTCAAAGCATGCAGCATTCGGTCTTTCCAAGTGTGCCGCTCTTGAAGTTGCAGAACTTGGTATCCACATTAACTGCATCGGACCAGGTCCTATAGATACACCTATGATGACAAAGCTTGAGAAGCAGGCTCTTGGTGAGAATGTTTCCAAGGAAGAAGCAATGAAGGTATTTGCGGCACCTTATCCTGATAAGCGTTACTGCAGGCCTGAAGAAGTTGCAGATCTTGCACTTTTCCTCGCCTCCGAAAAGTCCAGCCATATTACAGGCTCTCTTATAACAATGGATGGCGGACAGGCTGCTACAAGCAGATAGTAAAAAATAATACGGGTTTAAATATATGCGCCGGTCTTTAGGCGGGGCGTCATAAGACAGTAAATGCTGTTAGAATTAAAAGAATGTGAAGGCGTGGCTTCGGTCACGCCTTTTCACTTAATTTTTCAAACATCCAATAGGAATAACATATACGCCATCTTCGCGCTTATAACCATATTTTGTGCCGGTTATTACTATCTTTAAATCAGGTTTTCGTAAAGGGCATTGCTGATCTTCTTTATTGTGC
>JAILFQ010000200.1 GCA_024697505.1 Lachnospiraceae bacterium | reverse complement strand
AACTACGCCAGAATTTATGTAAAACATGGGAAAATGGCTGCAGACGAACTGGTTAAAAAGGTTGTAAAGGCCATAGAATGGGCTTTCGGCAAGAACGCCATCATTGCACGCTCAAAGAGGTGCGGCTTTTTCGTTTGTGATAAGGGCATTACATTTGAAGAAATGAAGAATAAGGCCCTGGCATGTGCAAATGAAATAAAAGAAATAAAAGAGGCGGCGGGCTGTGCTGTGAAACCGAAAGCAGCTTTTGCCATTGCCATGGGAAGCGAAGCGAGCGGGATGCATGAAGTCGGCAAGCTTTTGAACGAAAGAATTTCGGCTACTATAAATGCCGGCGACGAAAAGCATATAGATGCGGAAGAGATGGAAACCCTTCCGGATTCCTTCAGAGATATGCCTTTGCCTTATGTTATTGTCAGACCTATATTTGATAAAAATAATGAGATAATAACGGATCTGCGCTATGTATTTGCCAACCATAAGTACTGCGAGATGTCCGGAAGGAGAAGCGAGGAATTATTAGGAAAGGCGTATCTTAAACTCTTCCCTAAGACTGACAGAAACTGGGTAAGATATGCAACAAATGCGGTTAACGGTGAAAATGTAAGGGGCAGAGCCTTCGGCGGCGGTTTAAACCACTGGGTAGGCTTTATAGCCGCGCCTTCAAGCATTGCCGGCTGTTGTCAGGTGGTGTTCTGGCCTATAGACGATGAGGTAAAGGAAAGGAACCTTCTTACCAAGGGACATGCAACAGACAATGCTGTTATAAGAGTTGCAAGAAAACTTAGTTCCGGTGAGAAAACCGGAGATGTTTTGTTGGAATCACTTGCGGAGATAGGCAGAGCCACAAGGTCCGACAGAGTTTATATATTAAACATTAAGGGCGTTGCCATCTACGAGTGGTGTGCAGAAGGCGTTATGACAGGGGTCAGGTTTAATGAAAACAATTCCTGGAATATAGATTATTTCAGGGGAGATATGAAACCTGCCGAGAGCATAGTTGTATCGAATCTTGCGGATGTTAAGCACTCCGGGGCACCAAATGCGGAAAGCGCCTATGAATTCCTTAGGGCGGAAGGAATACAGCGTTACATTTTAGTCCCTCTTTTTGAGAAAAACAGACTTATGGGCTTTCTTGGCGTTGATAATTACAAGGAAAATGAACTTATAGACATTAAGGAATTAATGGAAGAAGTATCATACTTTATCTCAACAAAGATCAATGAAGCAAGGCTTATTAACGAACTTAATAAAATGAGCACTCAGGATTCTCTTACGGGACTTTTGAACAGACGTGGCTTGAGGCAGGAAATAGACGCTTATATAAAAGACAATCCGGAGGCCGCATACACTTTCTTTACAACAGATATAGACAACTTTAAACTTATAAATGATATGTACGGACATCCCATAGGGGATGATGTCCTTCGTGTTTTTGCGGAGGAACTTTCCAAAAGCTTTGGGGATTTTTCCGTAATTGCCAGAACAGGAGGCGATGAGTTCTGTGCGCTCATAAGGAATAAGTCCGGAGAAGATGTTAGAAAGCTTATTCACGACTTTGTTAACAAAGAGCATTTTTATTTTGCGGGCGGAGAAGAATACAAATATACCATTTCTCTCGGATATTCCGAATATCCCGAGCAGACAAGGAATATGTTTGTACTTTTTGAACAGGCGGATGCTGCTCTTTACAATGTAAAAACAAGAACCAAAAACGGCTTTTCCAGATACAGCAGCGAAATGAGGATGCAAAGCAGAACCCAGCTTGCCTTTAATTTAAAGAATGTGGGAGAAAATCTGCCGGGGGCTCTGCTCGTGTACCAGGCAACAGACGAGGAAAGGATCCTTTACGCAAATGATGAGCTTGTTCGCATGTTTGAATGTGAAGACATGGATGACTTACTTAATTTCACCAAAAGCTCCTTTAAGGGTATGGTGCACCCGGAAGATCTTGAAACAGTTGAGAAGGAAATCTGGAAACAGATCAGAGATGAGAAAAATGTTGACGGTAATGATTACGTGGATTACCGGATCATTACCAAGAACGGAAATACAAAGAATGTTATAGACAACGGACGACTTGTGGAAAACGAGTTTTACGGAGATGTGTTCTATGTTCTTATAATAGATAAGGACCAAAGAAATAAAAAATGACACACCACCCCCGTCCCCGTTTGTGTCAAAAAATGATACACCACCCCCGTCCCCAATTGTGTCAAAAGAGAAGCCGAGAGGCTTCTCTTATTTTCTTTTCGTCAGTTACAAAATAAGAGTATTCGTTTATTCCCGGTATGCCCATGTTTACTTCATTGTTTTTATATACCATGGCGCTTTCTTTTTCTGTTTTGCCGGACATGTGGAAAGCGGTAAGTTCCCGGCATTCTTTAAGAAAATAAGCTATTACACCGGCATTTATTCCGCCTCCTGCAAGTACTGTAAGGGTGCCGTTTGCTTCTTTTACAAAAGTCTTTATATTTTCTGCTCCGTCTTTTGCGTTTTGTTTTAAACCGGAAGTAAGAATTGTATCCACACCAAGGGATGGCGCTTCTTTAATAAAGGAAAGAGGGTCTTTGCACATATCAAAAGCTCTGTGGAAGGTCATTCCCGCTTTCCCACTTTTTTCTGCGAAAAGTTTTATTGCCTCTTTGTTAATGCTTCCGTCTGCCAGCAGTGCACCTGTAACAACCGCATTTGCGCCGTTTTTTGAAAAGAAAGCTATATCATCTGCCATAAGAAGTATTTCTTCTTTGGAGTAGAGGAAATCTGAAAATCTTGGGCGAATAAGAACATTTACCGGAAGGTCAACGGCTTCTTTTACATGGAAAAAAAGCGAAGGTGAAGGGGTTGTGCCGCCTATTACAAGGTCCTGGCAAAGTTCCAGCCTTGTGGCTCCTCCCTTTTCGGCGGCTATGGCGGATTCCACGCTGTCTACGCAAACCTCAAGTGTATATTTTTTTACTTTTAAAGTGTCTGCAGATACCATGTTTTTCTCTCCCGTTAAAAATCTTTTTTACAGTATAAAGGCGGCAGCAGGGCATTTCAAGGCTTTTAACAAAATTTAACTGATTATATTAACACCCGCATTTTTTTGTGGTAAACTGAAGTATAAACCATCTGTCTATGAGGGGGCTTACAGGCAGAGAGGAGAAAAAACGGAGGGTATTTATGAGCGGAAACAGAGAGGGCTTTCAGGCTACAAGGAAGGAATACTGGATGTATTGTATTTTCTTTCTCGGGCAAAATTTGTTATGGGGTTTTGCGGGTTACATAGAAACATTTCTTACAGACATCGGCATAGCTGCGGCCACAGCGGCGGCAATCCTTATTATTCCAAAGCTTTGGGACGCCGTTAATGATGTGCTTTTTGGCTACATTGTGGACAGGCATACTTTTAAAAACGGGCAGAAGTTTATACCTTGGATAAGAGTGGGAATTTCCGCACTGGGAATAACCACGGTTGCGCTTTTTGCAATACCTGACTCCATGGCGACAAGCACAAAAGTTGTTTTGTTCCTTGTGGCATATATTTTGTTCGATCTTGCTTATACAATGCAGGACACCCCTGTATTTGCCCTTGCTACGGTAATGACAACAAACATTAAAGAGCGTACTTCCATAATAGCCGGCGGAAAACTTTGGGCCATGGTTGGCGGAACAGTTGCAACGGTTATTATTCCTCTTGTAAGACCAAGACTTGGCTGGCTTACTTCCTGCGTGGTATTTGTTGTGGTTTCCTTAATCTTAATGGTGCCTCTTCTTTTTACTGCGAAGGAGCGCCATACAGAAGCAATTCTTGCTCAGGAAAGTCCAAGCTTTAAAGATATGCTCAGGTACTTAAAACACAACAAATACCTGATAATCTGCCTTATTGCCATGCTCCTTTTGGGCCTTTCAAGTGTTGAACAGAAGATGGCTATTTATATGGGAAGAATCTGCCTTGGACAGGAAAACCTTGCAACGGTTATTGCGGGTGGTGTTGCCATATCTGTAATCGCTGTTTCGGCACTGGTTCCGGTTCTTGCAAAGAAGTGGGATAAGTTTAATGTTCTTATTGCGGGTCTTGCCTTTGCAATAGTAATGGACGTTGTATCTTATTTTGTGGGATATTCAAGCCTTGTTTCGGCTCTTATCTTTGTTATGCTTAAGTGTACGGGCCTTGGCTTTTGGCAGGTAATAATCTACATGCTTATTGCAGACACCGTTGAATACGGCACCTACAAATCCGGCACCAGAGCAACGGGAATCACTTTCTCCCTGCAGTGCTTTGTTGCCAAGTTGAAAAATGCTCTTATAGGCTCCATAGTTTTATATTCCCTTTCCACAATAGGCTTTGTGGAAGGAGAAAATGCCGTGCAGCCGGAAGGGGTTGCAGACGGCGTATGGAAGCTTTTTAACCTTTTACCTGCGGTCGGCTTTACCATCGCTCTTATTATTCTTGTTCTCTTCTTCAAACTCAGAACAGATGATGTTCAAAAAATGGCGAGGTACAACAACGGAGATATGACCAAGGAAGAGGCGAAAAAAGAGCTGGCGGTTAAGTTTGGTCCGGGAGCGGAAAGACAATAATGATAGAAAACAGTGTAAAAACTTTTGAATATGAAAACGGAGAAATACAAAGAGTCTGGTGTTTAACACCGGGCTCTTGGAATTTTGCGGACTTTTTTGAACCAAAGCCATCATTTGAGGCTTTTAAGAAGATTACAGACCTTTACAGAGATTTTACCGTGCCGAAATGCCCCATCATTTTTGGGAGACTTTTGCATTTTTGCCTGCCGGAGGGGTATGTGCTTCCAAAAGAGGTTAATGATGTTTTGGAAAGCGACGCTGTAATTAAGAAGTACGGCAGAGTCTGCGAACCTGTTACAGGTGCTGCAATTGCCCTTAGGGAAGGGGTTAGATTAACCCGCAAAGGGAAACCTGTTTTTAAGCTTCCTTCGTTAAAGGACTTTTACGAAGATTTAAAAGAAATGGGCTGCCTTAAGGTAGTTTGCGGTAAGGCACCGTATACAAAAATACTGCCTGTGGGAAACAAATTCGGCCTTCTTTCGGAATCTGCCGGGGACCTGAGCGGGGTACTTAATTCATCATTTTTTATTATGGATTCCTTTGACGTGGCGAGTTCTTACGACGTTATAGGAACAGCCTTCGGACTTACGGTAAAAGACGGGCAGGTGCTTAATCCGCCTCTTTATAAAAGGGAGGCGCTGCTTGTAAAAAAAGCAAATGATACCACACCCGGTGAAGTTTTGGTGG
>JAILFQ010000130.1 GCA_024697505.1 Lachnospiraceae bacterium | reverse complement strand
TCGTTTTTAACAGAAGAGTATATAAAAGAATAAAGAGGCATAGTTCCCCTGTTTTCAAGGTTGTATGTAAGCATGGCCTTTCCTTTCTGGTATTATGTAAATAATACTATTTGGGTATATGAATAATACCACTGTGAGAGTATTATGTCAAAAAGAATAAAGGAAAGGAAACATTTATGAAAAGAATAATCACAATTCAGGATATTAGCTGTATAGGAAAGTGCTCACTTACGGTTGCCCTTCCCATCATTTCCGCAATGGGGGTAGAGACTGCAATAGTTCCTACCGCGGTACTGTCCACACATACCCAGTTTAAGGGTTTTACCTTTACAGACCTTACAGAAGACATGGCACCTATTAAGGACCACTGGAAGAAAGAAGGTTTTAAGTTTGATGCAATATATACCGGCTATCTGGGATCGGAACGCCAGATTAAGCTTGTTTCGGATTATTTTGATACCTTTAAAGGGGAAAATACAGTGATTGTTATGGACCCTGCAATGGCAGACAACGGAAAGCTTTATGCCGGTTTTGACGAATATTTTGCAAGGAAGATGGGGGAACTGTGCGCAAAAGCGGACATAATTCTTCCAAACATATCCGAAGCCTGCTTAATGCTTGGGGAAAAATATCCCGGCGAGGAAGCGGATGAGGAAACCGTTAAGAAACTTCTTTTAAAACTGGACGGCCTTGGTGCCAAAATAAGTGTAATAACCGGGACAACATTTGCGGATGGCACATTTGGCTTTACCGGGTACGATCATGCCGACGGAACATTCTTTAAATATGGCACTCCCAAGGTGCCGCTTAAGAGCCATGGAACCGGAGATGTTTTTGCAAGTGCCTTTACAGGTGCTCTCATGAACAGTTTTAATGTATATGACTCTTTGAAAATTGCTGCGGATTACACCTGTGCCTGCATAAAGAATTCCTACGAAGATCCTGAAAAGGTAAATTACGCGGTTAATTTTGAACTTGAAATTCCGTATCTTTTAAAACTTATAAATAAAAAATAGTTATTAAATTTATCGTTATTACGATAATTTGGGGCAATTTTGCGAAGATTTTGGGGCACTCCGCTATTGTGGAGTGCCTTTTATTATGTTAAAATGAACTATCGAGTTGTATAAACATATCGGCTGTTTAACCAATATTTTTTGAGAACTCCGGGAGGTATCACAAAATGAAACTAAAATTCAAGAAGATCAGTGGAAGATTGACTGCGGTTATTCTTCCGGTAACCATTGTTGTAGTTGCGGCTCTTATAATGCTCAGTATGGGGCGCGCAAAGTCGATTGTGACCAATCAGACAAATTCCACCATGGCGGCGGAACTCAGCGTAAGAGAAGAAAAAATTGAAGCTTATCTTGATTCTGTTTCCAATATGGCAACAACCATTGCAAGAATGGTTGAACAGTCTTATAAGGTAACAGACTTTGACACCTATGATAAGATGCTCAGAGAAATCATTTCGGAAAATGATATGGTGTTGGGCTCCGGTTTCTGGTTTGAACCTTATGCTTACGACAAGGACGAATATTATTATGGCCCGTATGTGTACAAGGACGGCGGGCAGATAGTTACTATCTGGGATTATAGTAACGCAGATTACGACTATTTCAGTCAGGAGTATTATTTAAACACTAAAGGTGTAAGCGAAGCCACTTTTACAGACCCTTATTGGGACGAAACTTCCGGCCTTACAATGTCTACCTGTTCCATAGCTCTTTACGACGGAAACACATACCTTGGTTGTGTAACCGTAGATATAGAACTTTCCTCTATTAAGGAAGTAATAGATGAACTTAAAATAGGAAAAGACGGAACGGCAATGCTTACCACCTCAAGCGGTGCTTACATTGCCGGAGTTTCGGATGAAAAAATAGCGGGCGGACAGTCCCTTAACGATTCCGGACAGAGCGCCGGAATGAACCAGCTTGGAAGAGAAGTCCTGGGAAAAGAGAAGGGCCAGACGGCTTTTAAAAATGACAACAGAAAGCAGATCAACGTTTATCATCAGATAATTCCGGAAACCGGCTGGGTTTTAATGATACACATTCCGAATGATGAACTTATGGAGCAGGTAAATGCTCTCGGAATGCAGATGTTAATTTTTAGTATCATTGGAACAATTGCAATAACCGCTCTTATAATTATTCTCGGACGTGCTATTTCCAAGGGTCTCGGAGCAGTAAGTGCTTTTGCCGGAAGTCTTTCGGACGGAGACTTTACAACAAAGCCTCTGGAAGTGAGAACGGAAGACGAAGTCGGCATTATGGGCAGAGCTCTTAATACCATGTTGAAAAACAACCATGATGTTATTGAAACCATCAGTATTCGTTCAAACGAGATCGGAGAAGCAAGTTCCAAACTTGGTACAGCTGCCGAAGAACTTGCCGGAAGATTTACGGATATTCAAAAATTTATGGGCGAAGTTAACCAGGCAATGATGAACTCCGGTGCGGCAACAGAAGAGGTTAACGCCTCTGCCGAGGAAGTTTTTGCCAATACAAATCTTCTTGCGGATGAAACAACCCAGTCCAAGAAGATGGCTCTTGAAATAAGAGACAGAGCAACAGGGGTAAGACAGAACAGTGTTCACGCCTCTGAGGCAGCAAAGAAGTTATCCGATGAGTTTGAGGTAAGACTTAAAAAGAGTCTTGAAAATGCCAAAGTTGTTGCAAATATCGGAGAAATGGCAAATGTTATTTCTGATATTGCGGAACAGATCAATCTTCTTTCTTTAAACGCTTCCATAGAAGCTGCAAGAGCCGGAGAGGCAGGAAGAGGATTTGCGGTTGTTGCATCTGAGATCGGTTCCCTTGCAAATTCCACATCGGATGCAGTAAGCAAGATTCAGGATACCATAAACGAAGTTAATGTAGCATTCTCAACACTTACAGAGGATGCAAACGGTATGCTTGGATTTATGAGAGATACCGTTAATCCGGATTATGAAAACTTTGTTGAAGTTGCAAATAAGTACGGTGAAGATGCTCAGGCCATTGACGATATGTCCTCAAGAGTATCTCAGATGGCAGACTCCATCAGGGCTATCATGCAGGAGGTTACAAACGCGGTTCAGTCCATTGCGGAAGCAACAGAATCTACAACAGGTATGAGTGCCAACGTTGTAAGTTCTCTTGAAGATGTTGCCGGCCAGGTGGATGCGGTTGCAAGTCTCTCCCAGAAGCAGGATGAGATAGCCGGAGAACTTAATAATATAGTAGGAAAATTCAAGTTATAATCGTTTAAGAGAAGGTTTACATATAAGAAGACCCGCAGCTTATGCTGCGGGCTTTTTTTACATAACACCGATTGCAATTCCTATGATTATCATTACGGCACAAAAGAGTTTGTCGGAAATATTTCTTTCTTTAAATATATATTTGCCGGCAAGAATTGTAACTATTGCGCCGGACTGTTTTATAAGAGTCATTATCGTAACTTTAGAGGCAGGGTCCGCATTTGCTATAAAAAGGGCTCTGTCCGCTACAACAAAGAGAACCGCAAGTGCCCATACCCAGCCGTTTTTGAAGACGCTTTTATTTATTTTTGTACGGGTGATTAAAAGATACAAAATATAATAAATCATTAAAAAGAGCATATACCAAAACTGAAGCTGGGTGCTTGTAAGGTCCTTCATAAGCACCTTATCCATGGTTCCGGAAACTCCGTTTAAAAGACAGGAGACAAAAGCCATTAAAACGTATATGGTAGTCTTTACGGCTGTCTGCTTTTCTGCTTTGGCTTCTGCTTTTATATTTTCCCCCGGCACATTCACATTATCATTTGAAAGGGGAAGGTCTTTGTAAATTCGTTTGTCCGCCGCCAAAAAGAGCTTGTTTAAAAAGGCGGGTCTGTATCTTAAAAGAAGAAGACCTGTACTTACCAGCAAAAGCCCTATCATCTGGTGGCCGCTTAAGGCTTCCTGCAGGAATATTATTCCCATAAAGGTGGAAAATAAGACTCTTGAAAGGTCCAAAACTCCGTAAAGGCTCATGGGGAGCTTTGCTATTGCCTTAAAGGAAAAGATCCAGGCAACAAAAATGCAGAGCGACTTAAGTGCTATATAAAAATAAAATTTTGTCTCCATTCCGAAGGCTTTTGGGGCGGTGGGCACAACCATTAAAAATGAAAGGAAAGTGTAAAAAATAAGCACATCCATCATTGAGTTAACGGTCATTGCCTTCTTTTTAAGAACTTCTCTAACGCCCTTTGAAACTCCGTAGAAGAGAACCAGTAACATCCATTGCATATCTTGGTTCCGCCTTTACACTCTTGTGGACCACAAAGCGCAGTCCATTACTTTTGTGGCAAAGCCTTCGTAAAAGTCCGGCTCGTGACAGATTAAAACAATACTTCCTTTGTAGGCTGTAAGGGCACGCTTTAATTCGTCCTTTGCGTCCGGGTCTAAGTGGTTTGTAGGCTCGTCAAGTAAAAGCACATTGGTTTCTTTGTTTATAAGCTTGCAAAGACGCACCTTGGCCTGCTCTCCGCCGGAAAGCACTCTAACCTGGGATTCTATGTGCTTGGTGGTAAGACCGCACTTAGCCAGAGCACTTCTTACTTCGTACTGGCTGAAGGAGGGATATTCCTGCCAAAGTTCTTCTATACAGGTGTTGTTTTTTGCTCCGGTCATTTCCTGTTCAAAGTAGCCTGTTGCAAGGTAATCTCCAAGGGTAACGCTTCCGGAGATTGGAGGAATAAGACCTAAAATGCTCTTTAAAAGAGTAGTTTTGCCGATTCCGTTGGCTCCTGTAAGGACTATTTTTTCTCCTCGCTCCATTGCAATGGTAATAGGCTTTGAAAGGGGTTCGTCGTAACCGGTAACAAGGGCTTTTGTCTGGAAGATGTATCTTCCCGGAACTCTTGCTTCCTTAAAATTGAATTCCGGCTTAATGTGTTCCGGAGCAAGCTCTATCACTTCCATTTTGTCCAGTTTTTTCTGGCGGGACATGGCCATGTTTCTTGTGGAAACTCTTGCCTTGTTTCTTGCCACAAAGTCTTTAAGCTCGCTTATTTCCTGCTGCTGGCGCTTGTAAGCGGCCTCAAGCTGGGCTTTCTTTGCTTCGTAAACTTCCTTAAACTTGTCATAATCCCCAACATATCTGGTTATTTCTCCGTTTTCAACGTGGTAAATAAGGTTTACAACGCTGTTTAAGAAAGGTATATCGTGGGAAATAAGTATAAAGGCGTTTTCGTAGTTTTGCAGGTAGCGTTTAAGCCATTCTATGTGGTTTACGTCCAAATAGTTGGTAGGCTCGTCAAGAAGGAGAATGTCAGGCTTTTCAAGCAAAAGCTTTGCCATAAGCACCTTGGTACGCTGGCCTCCGGAAAGCTCCGTAACATCTCTGTCAAGACCTATATCATTAAGGCCCAGAGCGGCCGCAATTTCATCTATTTTGGTATCTATTATATAGAAGTCGTGGGATTCAAGCAGTTCCTGAAGGGTGCCCACTTCTTCAAGAAGATCGTTCATTTCTTCTTCCGAAACATCTGCCATTTTTGCATAGATATCATTAATATTTGCTTCTATATCAAAAAGGAAGTTAAAAGCCGAGCGAAGAACATCTTTAATTGTCATTCCCGCTTCCAGTACGGAATGCTGGTCCAGGTAACCCGCTCTTACATTTTTGTTCCATTCGATTTTTCCTTCGTCCGGCATAAGCTTTCCGGTAATGATGTTAAAAAATGTGGATTTACCTTCACCGTTGGCGCCTACAAGGCCTATGTGTTCCCCTTTTAAAAGACGGAAGTTTACGTTTTTGTAAATGGTTCTGTCTCCGAAACCGTGGGAAAGATTTGTAACGTTTAAAATACTCAAAGCTTTTCTCCTTTATGTATATCAATTTCTATGGGAAATAATTCTAATGCATTGTATACTAAAAACGCAAAAAAGAAAAGGCTGTATGTGCAGCCTTTTCCTGAGGGGAGTAAAAAATAATTAATAAGGGGTGTAACAGATTAAAGGTGGTTCTGTTACAAGACATATATTAGTCGAAGGAGGGGTGAAAATCAAGGCGGAGAATCTTAAAAAAGAATAAACTATTTATTGACCGGACTTTATATTTCGTGCCATAATAGGCTTGACAACGGCGGAAAAATGCGTGATAATTCGTGCCGTTACTTTAAATAGGCCTTGCTTGAACGGAGGAAGAATTGGATAGTTTTGAATTTATATGCCCTTGTCATTTCGGGCTTGAGAGTGTTCTTAAAAATGAAATAACAGATCTTGGTTATGAAATAGTTAAAGTAGAAGACGGAAAGGTTACCTGGAAAGGGGATGCAACTGCTTTTGCAAGAGCAAACGTTAACCTTAGAACAACGGAGCGTGTGCTTTTAAAGGTTGGCGAGTTCCATGCGGAAACCTTTGAGGAACTCTTTGTGGGCACAAAGAATCTTCCATGGGAAGAGTTTTTGCCGGCAGATGCAAAGTTTTGGGTTACAAAAGCAAATTCCGTTAAGAGTAAACTCTTTTCTCCTTCGGACATTCAGTCTATTATGAAAAAGGCTATGGTAGAAAGAATGAAGGAACACTACCATATTTCCTGGTTTAACGAAGACGGAGCTTCTTATCCTGTAAGAGTTGCTATTCTTAAGGATGAGGTCAGCGTTGGAATAGATATTTCCGGAGATTCCCTGCATAAAAGAGGCTACCGTAAGCTCTCCAGTAAGGCACCTATTACGGAAACCCTTGCTGCCGCACTTATTATGCTTACTCCGTGGAACAAAGACAGAATACTTGTGGACCCTTTTTGCGGAAGCGGTACAATACCTATAGAAGCCGCAATGATAGGCCTTAACATTGCGCCGGGTATGAACAGGCACTTCCTTGCGGAAGAGTGGAACAATCTTGTACCTAAAAAGACCTGGGCAGCTGCGGTTGAAGAAGCAAGATCAAAGATGATCACGGATGCGGAACTTAACATACAGGGTTACGATATAGACGAGGAAATGGTTAAGATTGCAAGACAGAACGCAAAACTTGCGGGGGTAGACACACAGATCCACTTCCAGCAAAGAGATGTTAAAGATCTTTCCAATCCTAAAAAGTATGGTTTTGTAATAACAAATCCGCCTTACGGTGAAAGACTTGAGGAAAAGGCCGCCCTTCCTGCTCTTTATTCCCAGATAGGAAAATCTTTTGAAAGGCTTGATACCTGGTCTTTCTTTATGATAACAAGTTACGAAAACGCCCAGAAAGATATGGGAAGAAAAGCGGATAAGAACCGTAAGATATATAACGGAATGATAAAAACATACTTCTATCAGTTTATGGGACCTAAGCCTCCTAAAAAAACTGCTTGAAGAAGCCTTGACAAATAAGTAAAGAAATAGTATATTAAAGATGGAGTTAGGAATGACTAACTCCATCATTTAAGAGGTTGGGTTAGTTAAAACTAACTTACAAAGCATTGTAAAGGTTATTAAGTTCTTTCCTTTAAGAAAGGGAGGTTTTGAATATGGAAAAAGCAAAGAAAAGTATCAGAAACGATTTATTTGTTGTATTAACATGTATGCTTGCACTGTTTGTGCTGGGAATAATCTAACCAATAAGTGGAGCCCCATGGGAAACCATGGGGCTTTTTGCTGTAGAAGTGGTTGCTGCATATAAAATTGTGTTATACTTACTTTGTCATAAAATTACAGCAAAAGGGGTTATTGGAAATGAAGAAAATAATGATCATTGCTACCTTTCACATGGACACGGACGCAGATATGGTAAATACAGAAAACACCCATCTGCTGGATGAAATGGATGAGGAGTTTGAAAGAGAATATAACGATGAGTTGGAAAAGGGTTTTGAAAAATTCAAAATCAACGGAGGCAAGTCCAAAAACGAAATTGTAAAAATTGCTTTTCCGGTGGCAAAAAGATGCGATGCAAAAGTATACGGTGTTGACTGGATGGAACAGGGAGCCGCAACACGCCCTTACAGCGAGATTGATGAAGGACTGGACCGTGAACCTGCTTTGGCAGAACTCTTAAAGTCCTTTACCCTTCAGAAAATCGACCTTGGCAAAGGTCTTATGGAAAACCTTCGTCTTGTTAATTCGGAACTTGAGGTGAAGAAAAGCA
>JAILFQ010000119.1 GCA_024697505.1 Lachnospiraceae bacterium | reverse complement strand
TGCGGATTCTACAAACGTTTTAAGACCGGGCTTTACAATGTCTGAAAGGACAGTTGGTAAGACCTTTGACAATATTTTTGCGGATAACGTAAACAAAAGGATCATTGTGGCAACCTTTGCTTCAAATGTGGACAGAGTACAGCAGATCATTAATTCTGCAGAGAAGTTCGGCCGTAAGGTTATTATAGACGGAAGAAGCATGGTAAGCGTTATCACTACCGCTCAGGAACTTGGTTATATAAAAATACCGGATGGAATCTTAATAGATTTTGAACTTTTGAAGAATTATCCGCCGGAAAAGATTGTTCTTGTTACCACAGGAAGCCAGGGAGAGGCAATGGCGTCTCTTTCAAGAATGGCAGCAGATGTACATAAGAAAGTTTCCATAGGCCCGGGAGATACGGTTATTCTTTCTTCCACACCTATTCCGGGAAACGAAAAGCAGGTTTCAAAAGTTATTAACGAGCTTTCCATGAAGGGGGCCAACGTTATTTTCCAGGATACACATGTATCCGGACATGCCTGCCAGGAAGAGATAAAACTTATTTACGCTCTTACAAAACCAAAATACGCAATACCTGTACATGGTGAATACCGTCATCTTAAAAAGCATGCGGAACTTGCCGAGGAAATGGGAGTTGAAAAGGATAATATATTCATTTTGGGCTCCGGAGATGTGCTTGAAATGGACAAGGAATATGCGGAAATATCCGGACATGTACCTGCCGGCGGTCTTCTTGTGGACGGTATCGGAGTAGGAGATGTGGGAAACGTCGTATTAAAAGACAGACAGCGTCTTTCCGCAGACGGACTCCTTGTTGTGGTTGTGGCTCTTCGCAGGTATACAAATGAAGTGCTTTCAGGCCCGGATATTGTTTCCAGAGGTTTTGTTTATGTTAAGGAATCCGAGGACCTTCTTGAAGAGGCAAGACAGGTTGTTGAGGATACTTTAAACAACTGCCTTGACAGAAACAGATCTGATTGGAACAGAATGAAGAATCTTATTAAAGACAGTCTTTCAGATTTCCTCTGGAAGAGAACAAAGAGAAATCCAATGATACTTCCTGTTATAGAAGAAATTGACGTATAGTTTTAAGTAATAATATTTACGAGCGGAATGGAGAACAGATTATGGCACGCCAAAATACGGGCAAAATAATCATAGATACACTTGGGTATTTAATAAGCCTTGTTATAAATCTGATACTCTATGCTTTTATAATCTTTGCGATGATAAGAGTTGGAGGAACAGTGCGTGAGTTCTGTTTTCAGGTGTTCGGAAACGAGACCATGGAAGAAGCACCGGGCAGAAATGCGGAAATTGTTATAGAAGAGGGTGCTTCTACTATGGAAATTGCCTCCCGTCTTGAAATGTCCAAGCTTATTAAAAGCAGATATACATTTTATGTCAGGGTGCGTTTAATGGATTATTCCATTAAGGCCGGAAAGTATATTATTAATACTTCCATGACTTATGGCCAGATAATGGATACCATAACCAATTATAAGAACGCGATAGTAGATGCGGATCCAACTCCGACACCTACTCCTGCGCCAACCGCTACACCTACGCCTACACCGGTGCCAACGGCAACGCCTACACCGGGTCCTACAAGTACACCAACCCCAAGACCTACAGCGGGTCCTACAGCTACACCAACCCCAAGACCTACAGCAACACCTACGCCGGTTCCTACGGCCGCACCGCCTATGGATGACAGGGGAGACGGGTTCCCGTTTGGTTGATGTTTATATTTGAAAGGCAGTAAAAATGATAGTTGAACCCAGACTTGTAGAATATTTAAATGCTTTGGAATGTGAACTTCCGCCTCACCTTGCAAACCTGGAAAAGTATGCAAAGGACCATGAAGTACCCATCATTCGTAAGGAAGCACAGAGTCTTTTAAGGTTTCTTGTTGAAACAAAACAACCGAAAAAAATACTGGAGGTCGGAACAGCAATAGGCTTTTCGGCTTCCTTTTTGTGTGAATACATGCCAAAAGACTGCAAAATAACCACCATAGAAAAGGTGCCTATGCGCATTGTGGAAGCAGAGAAAAACCTGGCTGCCCTTAAGAGAAAAGATGATGTTAAGCTCATTATCGGGGATGCCGGAGAGGTACTCAAAAACCTTAGAGAAGCCGGAAACACCTATGACTTTGTTTTTATGGATGCGGCTAAGGGTCAGTATATGGCCTTTTTGGAAGATATTCTGCCTATGCTTGAAGAGGGGGCTGTATTTGTTACAGACAATGTTCTTCAGGAAGGCAGCATTATGGAGTCCAAGTTTACCATTGAAAGAAGAGACAGGACCATCCATATGAGAATGAGAGATTATCTTTACGAACTTAAACATAATCCTTATCTTACTACCTCCATTGTGGCGGTGGGAGACGGAATGAGTCTTAGCGTAAAGCATGAAAGGAATTAATATGAAAGATACAAAACCGGAACTTCTTATACCGGCAAACTGCCTGGAGGTACTTAAAGTTGCAGTACTTTATGGCGCAGATGCCGTTTATATCGGCGGAGAAATGTATGGCTTAAGAGCCAGAGCAACAAATTTTTCCAGAGCGGATATGGCGGAAGGCATTAAGTTTGCCCATGCTCATGGTAAGAAGGTTTACGTAACAACCAATATCACAGCCCACAACAGACATTTAAGCGGACTTGTGGATTATTTAAAAGAACTTTCCTGTCTGGATGTGGATGAAGACGGAAAGCCTATCAGACCGGATGCCCTTATTGTTTCGGACCCGGGTGTGTTTACTCTTGCTAAAGAACATGCACCGGAAATAGATATTCATATTTCCACCCAGGCCAATAATGTCAACTATCTTACATATAATTTCTGGCATAAGCTTGGGGCAACGAGAGTTGTTTCCGCAAGAGAACTTTCCCTTGAAGAGATTAAGGGAATAAGAGAGAATATCCCGGATGAGCTTGAAATAGAGACTTTTGTGCATGGAGCCATGTGCATATCCTATTCCGGAAGATGCCTTCTTTCCAACTATTTTACGGGAAGAGATGCAAACCTTGGTGCCTGCACCCATCCTTGCCGTTGGAAGTATTATGTTACCGAAGAAAAGAGACCGGGCGAATATCTTCCTGTTTTTGAAGATGACGACGGAACATATATATTTAATTCAAAAGATCTTTGTATGATAGAGTACATACCTGAGCTTGTAGACGCCGGAATAAACAGCTTTAAGATAGAGGGACGAATGAAGACCGCTCTTTATGTTGCGGCGGTTGCAAGGACCTACAGAAAGGCTATAGACGACTTCTTTGAAGATCCTGCTCTTTACAGGAAAAATCTTGAGTTATACAGACAGGAGATCTCAAAGTGTACTTACAGACAATATACAACAGGCTTTTTCTTTAACAAGCCAAAGGCAGATGCTCAGATTTACGACAGCAACGTTTATGTAAAGGACTACACCTTCTTTGGTATCATTTACGAAATAACAAAGGACGGATATGCGCTTATGGAGCAGCGTAACAAGTTCTGTCTTGGTGATGTACTTGAAATAATGGAACCGGACGGCAAGAATCTTTCCGTTAAGGTTTTGGATATGAAAGATGAGGAAGGAAATCCTATAGAAAGCTGTCCTCACCCGATGCAGAAGTTTTATGTTAAGTTTTCCGAACTTCCAAAGACTTTCGATCTTGTAAGAGGTCCAAGTAAAAGCGGAGACAATTAGGATTAGAAACGGAGCGTATATATGTACGAAGTAAAAGCGGTTGTAAATTTGAAAAAGGGAGAAGGCAGAACTC
>JAILFQ010000115.1 GCA_024697505.1 Lachnospiraceae bacterium | reverse complement strand
ACGTTTTTGAAAAGGAACTTTCCAATGTTAAAGAAGTAAGGGCAAGAGGCGCAATGGTAATAGTTGTTACAAAAGAAGGTAAAAAAGAGGAACTGGAAAAAGGAATGTATGATGAGGTGATAACCGTACCTGATGAAGACGATCTTTTTACACCTTTTACTGCTGCTGTAATACTTCAGCTTATTGCGTATTTTACTTCTTATTACAGAGGACTGGATGTGGATAAGCCAAGAAATCTGGCAAAATCCGTCACAGTTGAATAAGTCATTCTTAATGATATTTTTTTCTATATAAAATACAACAAGCCCAAAAAATGTAAAAAAATCCAAAAAATCAATTTGCATTTTTGGGGCTTAGTTGTATAATAAATGTAATCTGTAGCAATATTTTCTAAATTTTGAAACGGATTTTTACTGATTCTAAATCATACCCCTGTTTAAATTTACATTGTATATTAAATTACATTGCTTATTAATTAATAAGGAGATTACATATGACGGATTTTTCATCCATGAAAATTGCCGAGTTGCGCGAGTATGCCCAAAAATACGGGCTTGCGGATGCGGCAGTAATGAAAAAAAAGGATCTTTGCGCTCTTCTTGAGGCGGCAGAGGCTAAACTTGCAAGTTTAAGACCTGCCAAAAAGGCGGAAGCCGAGGGAAAGGCAAAAGCAGAGGGAAAGGCAAAAGCAGAAGACAAGACAAATGCTGATGACGGTACACAGCCTTCCAAAAAAAGAGGCAGACCGCGTAAGGTGGAGGCGGAGCCTGCTATAATGACTAAAGAGGAAATGCTTTCCAACGTGGTTCCTCAGGTGATCAGAAAAGAAAATGATACAAATGATAATATAGACAATAAGGTAAAAGAAGACGAAAAAAACAGCGATAAGCCAAGCGAAATTGCCTCCTCCACGCCTAGAGTCACAAGAGGCGGAAGTGTAAAAAAATCTTCTGAAGTGAAGGAGAGCAAAAATGATGTTTCCGAAAAGCCTGCGGTTGCAGATCCGGAAAATGCATCCGCAAACGAAACCAAAAACGCAGACGCTCAGGCCAAAGATGAGAAAAACGTGCGTTATATAGATCCGCAGATCATTGCGGACAACATGACCAATCCGGAGATTGCAAGCCAGGATTCCGGAATAGAAAAGACAGGTATTTTGGAAATAATGCCGGATTCTTACGGCTTTATAAGATGCAATAATTATCTTCCCGGTGAAGAAGATGTTTATGTATCTCCGGTACAGATAAGAAAATTCGATCTTCGTACAGGAGATATAATTTGCGGCAATATTAAGTATAAGAAGGCACCGGACAAATTCTGCGCTCTTCTTTATATAAAAACAATTAACGGCTTAAGAATTCCGGAGTCCATGAAACGTGCCAAATTCGAAAATCTTACGCCTATATTCCCTAACAAGAGAATTCATCTTGAAACACCGGGATGCTCTGTGGCAATGAGAATGGTGGACCTTATTTCTCCTATAGGAAAAGGTCAGCGTGGAATGATAGTTTCTCAGCCTAAAACAGGTAAGACAACCCTTCTTAAGGAAGTTGCAAGATCTGTTACGAGAAATCATCCGGACATGTACCTTATTATACTTCTTATAGACGAACGTCCTGAGGAAGTTACGGATATGATGGAGTCTATTAAAGGGGACAGAGTGGAAGTTATTTATTCCACATTTGATGAACTTCCCGATAACCATAAGAGAGTTTCGGAAATGGTAATTGAGCGCGCAAAGCGCCTTGTGGAAAGCGGAAATGATGTTATTATACTTTTGGATTCCATAACCCGTCTTGCAAGAGCATACAACCTTACGGTTACACCGAGCGGACGAACCCTTTCCGGAGGATTGGACCCGGCTGCTCTTCATATGCCTAAAAAGTTCTTCGGTGCCGCAAGAAATATGAGAGAGGGCGGAAGCCTTACGATTCTTGCAACAGCACTTGTGGATACGGGTTCCCGTATGGACGATGTTGTATTCGAGGAATTTAAAGGAACAGGTAATATGGAATTGGTTCTTGACAGAAATCTTTCCGAAAAGAGAGTTTTCCCGGCCATAAATCTTCCAAAGTCCAGCACCAGAAGAGAGGATTTATTACTTTCTCCTGATGAAATAGAGGCAACGGTAAAAATGCGCCGGGCTATGAACGGTTCAAGATCCGACGAGGCCACAGAAACCATCATTAAGTGGTTCGCAAGTACCAGGAACAACCAGGAATTTGTAGATACAATAAGAAAAGTAAAAATTCTTAATTAAGTACTTGCAAACTTGAAAAATCTATGCTAAAATCAAAAAGCTGTTTATTAAAGGCGGTTATATGCAAACCGTAAATGTGTATTAAAGAGGTGAAAGATAAATGAAAGAAGATATCCAGCCAAAATACTACCAGGCTAAAGTTACCTGCAACTGTGGAAATGAATTCGTAACAGGTTCAACAAAGGAAGAGATTCACGTAGAAACCTGCTCTAAGTGTCATCCTTTTTACACAGGTCAGCAGAAGGCTGCCGCTAAACGTGGTGCTATTGATAAGTTCAATCGTAGATATGGTATTGCGCAGAACTAATCAATTGAATTTTGATTGAAAAAACAGGTTGAGCTCAAAAGTGAACTCAACCTATTTTGCATTATTGGGATAATTATTTGGGGCATATAAATTGGGGAAGTCGTATTATACGGCAGAATGAGAGGAAGATATGAAACCATCCGGTATTGGCGGACAGGCTGTAATGGAGGGTGTAATGATGCGAAACGGCGATAAATATGCCGTAGCGATCAGAAAACCCGATAAAGAAATAACTGTTGATATTCAAAACGTCGGAGGGGTAGGCTCGGACAGTAAATGGAAGAAGATACCTGTTTTGAGAGGCGTTATATCATTTTGGGAATCTTTAACAATGGGCATGAGGACTCTTACTTACTCCGCTTCTTTTTATGAGGAAGAGGAAGAAAAGAGTAAATTCGAGCAAGGGCTGGACAAGGCCACAAACGGACATGCGGACAGCGTGGTTAACGGCCTTACAATGCTTTTATCATTTGTGCTTGCCATTGGTATATTTGTTGTGCTCCCAATGATAATCGCAAATGCAATAATGTCCCATTTTGATGTTAACCAGAGTCTTATTGCTCTTTTAGAAGGAATACTCAGAATTATTATATTCATTTTATATATAGTTGCTATTTCTGCCATGAAAGACATACATCGTTTGTTTATGTACCATGGTGCAGAGCATAAAACCATAAACTGTATTGAAAACGGTGAAGAACTTACTGTTGAAAATGTAAGAAGACAGTCCAGAGAGCACAGAAGATGCGGAACAAGTTTCCTCCTTTTTGTAATGGTTGTAAGCGTGCTCCTCTTTATGTTAATAAGGGTTGAGTCTATTCCATTAAGACTTGTACTCAGAATTCTTCTTATTCCGGTTATTGCCGGTATTTCTTACGAATTTATAAGATTTGCCGGAAGGAGCGAATCTGTAGTTGCTCTTGTACTTTCCCGTCCGGGAATGTGGCTTCAGAGACTTACTACAAGAGAGCCGGACGACTCTATGATAGAAGTTGCCATTGCTTCTGTAGATGCTGTATTTGACTGGAAGAAGTTTCTTAATGATGCAGAAATTGAAGAAGCAAGAATACAGATAGAAAAGGCATCCGGAGCCTCTAAAAAGCCTGCGGCAAAGCGTGCGGCAGGAAAGGTGGCTGAAGGAAAGGCCAAAGAAGTAAAAAAATCCGACAAGATTGAAAAGTCAAACAAGACTAATAAGGCTAATAAAGTAAATAAGGCAAATAAGGAAGTTAAATCTGAGATCTCTTCTGCTAAAGCAGAAACCTCAGAAAAAACAAAGCAGGAAAATAAGCCTGCCGAAGAACCTTTTGTACCAATGGAAATAGATATTTCCCAGTTCTTCGACATTAAACTTCCGGATGAGCCTGCTCCTAAAAAGAAGAAAGTAAAAGCGAAAAAGGAAGAAATGCCTGTTTCTGACGCACCGGAAGAGGTAAAACCAAAAGCTCAGGACGAAATAATGATGGCTTTTGATTCTTTCTTCGAATATAACGGCACAAAATCCGTACATGAGGTTTCGGATGAAAATCCGGATTCTTACGCAGAGTATGAAGACACCGTTAAGAGAGAAGCTCTTGAAAGAGAAGCGGAAGAAGCTTCAAATACTGAGGAAGAAGTTTAAGCGGCCTTGCTTTAAACTTTAAAACTTAAAGGGCGAGTTGAATGGCAAGTTATTTTGAAATATTAAATAGCATAAAAAATGAGCTGTCATGTGGCGGTATTCCGGAAGCGGATGCCGACGCATGGCTGCTTTTTGAGTATGTAACCGGAATTGACAGAGCAGGATTTTTTCTGCATGGCCACGATGAAATGCCTTCCGGGCTTGAAAAAAAGCTTGGTGACCTTGTGACTGAAAGACTGAAGCGAATTCCGGTTCAATTTTTGATTGGAACTTGTAATTTTTGCGGATTGGATTTTAAAGTTTCAAAAGACACCTTAATTCCAAGATTTGATACCGAGGTGCTTGCGGAGCTTGTTATAAAAGAAGCCAAAGGAAAGGATGTGCTGGACCTATGTACGGGAACAGGCTGCATCATTATTAGCGTAAGCAGGCTTGGCGGTGCGGCTTTTGCCGCAGGTACGGACATATCTGAAGGTGCTTTGCTTACGGCAAGGGAAAATGCCGAAACTCTGGGTGCAAACGTAGAGTTTTACTGCGGAGACCTTTTTGATGCGTTAAAAGAAAAAAACAGGAAATATGACATTATAGTTTCAAATCCGCCTTACATAAAAAGTGCGGATATTGAAAGTCTGGCGCCGGAAGTAAAGGATAACGAGCCTTTAACAGCTCTTGACGGAGATGAGGACGGACTTGAGTTTTACAGGCGGATATCCTTTGAAGCACCGGGGCATTTAAAACCCGGCGGAAAGATTTTTTATGAAATAGGTTGCGACCAGGCGGAAGATGTTGAAAATATACTTAGAGAAAATGGTTTTACGGATATTAAGACCGTAAAGGACCTTGCCGGTCTGGACCGTGTTGTACATGCGGTTTACCGGTAACAGGAGGATAAAAATGTTTGAAAAATTGGAAGAACTTTTAAAGAGATTTGAGGAAATACAGAACGAACTCAATTCTCCGGAAGCTGCCGCAAACCAGGACAGGTTCAGAAAGCTTATGAAGGAGCAGTCGGATCTTGCACCTATTGTGGAGGCATACACAGAATATAAAAAGCAAAAGCAGAATATAGAAGATTCTCTTGAGATTCTGGAAACAGAAAGCGACGAAGAGATGAAGGAACTTGCAAAGGAAGAATTAAATTCCGGCAAGGAAAGAGTAGAGGAACTTGAAAAGGAAATAAAGATCCTTCTTCTCCCTAAAGACCCAAATGATGAGAAGAACGTTATTGTGGAAATAAGAGCAGGTGCAGGTGGAGATGAAGCAGCACTTTTTGCTGCCGAGCTTTACAGAATGTACTGCAAATACGCAGAAGTACAGAGATGGAAGACAGAACTTATATCATTTTCCGAAAGCGGCGGTCTTGGCGGTATGAAGGAAATAATCTTTATGATTAACGGCCAGGGTGCTTATTCCAAGCTTAAGTATGAAAGTGGTGTACACAGAGTACAAAGAGTGCCTGTAACCGAGTCTCAGGGACGTATACATACATCTACGGCCACCGTTGCAATTATGCCGGAAGCTGAAGAAGTGGATGTGCAGATAGACCCTAAGGATTGCAGAGTGGATGTTTTCCGTTCTTCCGGTAACGGTGGACAGTGCGTAAATACAACAGACTCTGCCGTACGTCTTACTCATATTCCTACAGGAATAGTTATTTCCTGCCAGGATGAAAAGAGCCAGCTTAAGAACAGAGATAAGGCTTTTAAGGTACTTCGTGCCAAGCTTTATGAACTGGAACAGGAAAAGGCTCATGCAGCGGAAGCGGCTGAAAGAAAGAGTCAGGTTGGTACAGGCGACAGATCTGAAAAGATCAGAACCTATAACTTCCCACAGGGCCGTGTTACAGACCACAGGATTAAGTTTACTTCTTATACAATAGATAATGTAATGAACGGGGATATTCAGGAATTTGTAGACAATCTTATTGCCGCAGACCAGGCGGCTAAGCTTGCAGATATGGCAAACGAACAATAATATACCTAAGAAAAAGAGGAGACCATTATGGACAAAGAGACTGTACTGGTTATAGACTTTGGCGGTCAGTATAACCAGCTTGTTGCAAGACGTGTTCGTGAATGTAATGTTTATTGCGAGATTTATTCCTACAAGACCGATATTGAAAAGATTAAGGCTATGAATCCGAAAGGGATCATCCTTACAGGAGGACCAAGCAGCTGTTATGAGGAAGGTGCCGCCAAGTGTTCACCGGAGCTTTTCAATCTTGGTGTACCTGTGCTTGGACTTTGTTACGGTGCCCAGCTTATGAACCATGTTTTGGGTGGTGAAGTGGCAAGAGCATCTGCAAGAGAGTATGGCAAAACAGATATAAAGGTAGATACATCATCTGAGCTTTTTAAGGATGTGCCTGAGAAAACAGTTTGCTGGATGAGCCACTTTGATTATGTAAAGAGAATGGCGCCCGGTTTTAAATCTGTTGCAAATTCTGCAAACTGCCCTGTGGCAGCCTGTGAAAATGCAGAAAAGAAGCTTTACGGAATTCAGTTCCATCCGGAAGTTCTTCACACACCATATGGTTCCAAAATGCTTTTCAACTTTGTAAGAAATATTTGCGGCTGCGAAGGCTCCTGGAAAATGGAGGCTTTTGCTAAGGAAACTATAGAGAACATAAAGAAAAAAGTCGGCAACGGGAAGGTGCTTCTTGCTCTTTCCGGCGGTGTAGATTCTTCCGTCGCTGCAGGCCTTTTATCCAAAGCTATTGGTAAACAGCTTACCTGCGTTTTTGTAGACCACGGTCTTCTTCGTAAAAACGAGGCAGAAGAGGTTGAAGCCATTTTTGGAAAGAACGGAGATTTTGATCTTAACTTTGTGCATGTGGATGCAAAAGAGAGATTTTACGGAAAGCTTGCAGGAGTTACAGAGCCTGAGCGCAAGCGTAAGATAATAGGTGAAGAGTTCATCCGTGTTTTTGAAGAAGAGTCAAAAAAGATAGGCGCTGTGGACTTTCTCGCCCAGGGGACTATTTATCCGGACGTTGTTGAATCCGGACTCGGCGGAGAATCCGCAGTTATAAAGAGTCACCATAACGTAGGCGGACTTCCTGATTATGTGGATTTTAAGGAAATTATAGAGCCTCTCAGAAATCTTTTTAAAGATGAGGTTAGAAAGGTTGGTCTTGAACTTGGCCTTCCGAGAAATCTTATCTTTAGACAGCCGTTCCCGGGACCGGGTCTTGGCATAAGGATAATTGGTGATGTAACCGCAGATAAGGTACGCATTGTACAGGATGCGGACTACATTTACCGCGAAGAGGTGGACAAGGCAGCAGAAGAGTACAGAAAGGCCCATAACGGAGAAGATCCTACATGGATGCCGAACCAGTACTTTGCAGCCCTTTCAAATATGCAGTCTGTCGGCGTAATGGGAGATGAAAGAACCTATGACCGCGCACTTGTGCTCCGCGCCGTAAAGACAATAGACTTTATGACGGCAGAAGCCTCTGAAATACCATTTGCGGTTTTACAGACGGTAATGAGCCGTGTAATAAATGAGGTAAGAGGAGTCAACCGCGTATTCTACGATCTGACTTCAAAGCCACCGGGGACGATTGAGATGGAGTGAAAAGAATAGTTCCGGGTGGCTTACAAGTAAAGTCACAAATTTAGGAAATTCAAGGCTTGAAGGCGTGTGAAATCACGTGCTTTCGGGCCTTTTTTGCAAACACTTCTAAAATGGTTCTATTTTTGCGGAATTGCATTACGCGTTGAATCATTTGATGGGTGCAAATATTGTTGCGAATATAGACATATAATGATATAATATGTCTATAAAAATGGAGGTGAT
>JAILFQ010000045.1 GCA_024697505.1 Lachnospiraceae bacterium | reverse complement strand
TTTGCGGATATTCTCGGAAACCTTCCTATGATCGTTGTAACTGGAAATGAGCGGTGCAACCAATGCAAATAAGACCAACAAACCTATTATAACCGCAGCCACTACTGAAGACTTATTCTTTCTGAAACGAAGAAAAGCATCCTGGAAGTAACTTCTAGGCTTTGTTTTAAATTTTTCATCATGGATGTAATCATCTTTCCTCGCAAACTCAAACATTTCCTGAGGAATCTTTTCGTATTTTTCTTCCATTTTAAATTCCTCCCTACTTTCTTGAGCCTACTGTAATTCGCGGATCTATGAAGCTGTAACCTATATCTACAACAATTGAAGATACAAGACCGAGAGCAACATAGAAAACCGAAGTCATCATAAACATTGGGTAGTCCAAAGCATTGATCGAATTAAGAGTAAGAATACCAACACCCGGTATACCAAAAATCTTTTCTATGATAAGAGAGCCACCGAGAATACCGATGAATTCACCGAAGATCATAGGAACAACTATAACCATACAGTTTTTAAGCGCATGTCTTAAGGTTGCCTGAGCCTTTGTAAGACCTTTTGCCCTGGCAAGAAGCATGTAGTCGGATGTAAGAGCTTCTGTAAGCTCCGCACGGGTAATTCTTGTAAATCCCGCAACAACACCAAATGAAAGTGAAAGTACAGCAGGGACCATGCTTACAAACATCGGCCACGAAAAATAATCCGTACCACCCTTCATAAGGAATGGGAACCAGGAAAGTTTATATGAAAGGAAATACTGAACCAGGAAAGCGTACACAAATGAAGGAACGGAAATGGCAAGCATTGTTACCGTAGAGATAACATGGTCTGTCATTGTATTCTTTTTAAGTGCAGCCCACATTCCAAGAAGTATTCCGATAGGAATTGTCCAAATTATAGAATATAAATTGACGATCATGGACGCAGGAAGTTTGCTCATAAATACCTGGGCAACGTCCTTTCCGAAGTAGAGCTTATCGCTGATACCCCAGTCAAATTTAGTAAAGATTGCCTTAATGTAGAGAGCAAATTGAGTAATTATCGGCTTGTTGTAGCCCATAGCCTCTCTTCTGGCAAGAATCACTTCCGTATGTGGGTCGCCCGCAGGAAGTTCGGCAGGTGGAAGCAATCTGATAAGCAAGAAGCATAAAAACGTGATAATAAACAAGGTTATTATCATATACACAAATCTTTTCAGTGCGTATTTTAACATGTAATTAATCCTCCGACTTAAGTACCAGCCGGAGTTAGACCTCCCTAATATTGGTACCTAAAAAAGTATATTTTATAAGCGCCAAAATCCGCAGAGGAACTTTCGCCCCTCTGCGGACAGCACTAACTTCCATCACACATAATGGAAAATACGTGTTTTATCTAAATTTAGATTAGTACTTAAGAGTACCACCCTGTTTATTAATGTAGTTTGTCCACTGAGTCTCGTCATAGTTGTACTTCATATATCTCATACCACCACGACCGAGGATTGCGTTGTAATCTTCAACTACATAATATACCTGCTGAGAAAGCAAACTCATGCCGGCATTCTGAAGCATTGGGATGTAGTCATATGTCTGAAGAACTGTAGACTCAATCTTAGCAAGGATTAAAAGTCTTGTTTCTACATCCGCAATACCATCGCCGAAGCAATAAGACTTGCCGTTTGAAGTAACTGTTGCGCCGTTAAGTGCATCAGACCATTCTTTAAGAGTAAGAGTAACATCTTCCATTGTTGTCTTTCCGGACTTAATGCTTGATGTATTAACATTAAGTGTTACAGAAACAGAAGAGGAATTAAACCACTTGGCATCGTACTGTTTGCTTGGGTTTGTGTAGAGATCCGAAAGTGAAAATGGGTTAAGTGCGGAACCGCCCCATCCACCAAGAACTGTATCCGCCATACCATTCTTGAGTGTTGTAGACCACTCATTTCCAAGAGGTGCAGATTCTACGAAGGAAATCTTTCCGGCAAACGGTGTTCCTGCCGTTACTTCGTTCATCTTAAGGTTTAAGTAATCAAGCGTCTTTGTGATAAAAGCAGATGTTGCGGAAGAAGCGTATGTAATCTGAACCTGCTGATCACATATACCATCATTATCCGTGTCTGTTACATATCCCTTTTGAAGTGCCTCTTCAAATGCCTTCTTGTATAATTCCTTAGCTGCAGCTTCATCATAACCGGTAATAGAAGCAACCGCATCATCAAGGGATGCGAACTTGCTTACATCTACAGAATAGAAATCGCAAAGTGCCTGCTTGGCCTGAACTGTATCACGGTACTTAGCACCTGTTTCAGGATCGTAGATGTAGTTGTTACCAATAAGGCCATAGCCACCGGAACGCGCCGGAGAAACTGCCGTGCAAAGAGCTTCTTTATCATATGTTACGGCAACTGCTTTACGGAAATTAAGGAGTGTGATCGTTTCAAGATCAAACTTGGTCTGATCGAAATCTGCTGCACTTTCACGCTGCTTGATAGCATCCATATAGCCGTTGAAAATGAAGAAGTAGATCGTTTCATCAGGTGTTACATAGCAGTATTTACTGTCTCTGTACTCTGCAAAGTCTTCAGACTGAAGACCATAACTCATTAACTGTCCGCTGAGGAACATAAGTTTTCTTGTTGCAGGTTCTGCAACCACCTGTGTATCAATTGCTGTTGTCTGGTACATAGGATAAATAAGCCCATCTTCAGGATCCTGATAAATGTGCTTTCCATCCTTGTAGCCCCACCAGTTTTCGTTTCTTTCAAATCTCATAGACTTGTCCGCCTGGAAGGAAACAAGCTTATAAGGACCATAACTCATAGTAGATGCAACATCTGTGTTGTATGTATTTGCCCACGCATCTGTTTCACCTATCCTGGACTTACCTGCCTCGTATAAATCTTCATATACCAGCCAGTTATTTCCAAGGTTATAAAGAAGTGTGAAACCTGCAAGTGACTTACCGAGAACAATAACAATCTCGTACTCGCCGGTCTTATAAATACCTACTTTATCAAAACTGAAGTCAGGTGCATATTCCGTACCTGTGCCAAGAAGAGTGGTTCCATTGCTCTCATATGAAGCCCCAGGTGCAAGGTAGGTATCATATAGCATCTTACCTGAGAAAGGATCATTAACGTTCTCGCCGTATACGGTTTCATCTTTAATGCTTACCCACTTCGGAGAAGGATTTCCGGCGGCATCGGTATATTCTTTGGATGCGCCCCAAAAATCGTATGCATTCACATAAAGATCTTCTTCTTTGCCACCCTCTGCCAGATACTTGCTTGCTGTCTTTCCTATAGAAATATAGGCTGTAGTTCCTTGATAGTAGTAGTTACGGGCGTTTGCAAACACAAAGTCGCCATCCATATAATCGGAAGCTCTGTAGTTCTTAAGCTGTGGATCAAGTAACTGCTTTGCGGAATATATATATGTATCTGCGTTGATCTTTACCCCATTCTGCCATGTGCAGTCCGGATTAAGCTTAACAGTATAAGCGTAGCCTTCTGTAGCGTCTGCAGGAATACCATATTCCGGATGTTCCGCCTTTACTTTTTCGGTAATATCGACAGGGAAATCCGCTGCCATTTCAGGGACGACAACGTACCCTTTGTAGTTTTCCTTGCCTTCAACTTTGTTGAGCTCATCATTAAAAATGATGCTGTAAAGTCCGCATATCATAAAATCCAACGGATAACCGTCATCAACGGTTTCGTAGGTATGTGGGTTCCAGTTTGATGCAAGCTGTGAAACCGAATCCTTAAATACGAACTCTCCATCCCCAAAGGATTCAACCTTAAGGGTTTTTACTTCTTCGCTTGCCTTCTCTCCGCTTTCAGTGTCCTGTGTTTGTGCCTGTGTTGGTGTTGGTGTTGATCCGGAAGGTGTTTCGTTGTTCTTTTTGGAACAAGCTGCCGACGGAACTACCATTGCAACTGCAAGAGCAAGTGCAAGCATTCTTTTCACATTTTTCTTAAACATGAAAATTCTCCTCCTTTAAAA
>JAILFQ010000008.1 GCA_024697505.1 Lachnospiraceae bacterium | reverse complement strand
AATCACTTCTCATGATATTTCCTCCTGAATTTATTGCTTTAGTGTAGCAAAACCGTAAAGCCTTGTCAACACAAAAAAGAGCATTTTTATGCAAATTATATTGCGCCAATTGTTAGATAATTGGCGCATTTACGAAAGTTTCTACAATTTTATACTTACTTCACCCGTATTTATATGCAAGACCTCATCTCCCCGTTTTACGATCAGACCTCCGTTTTCGTCTATATCCATGGCGGTGGCAATATAAGGGTCTTCCGCCATAACTTTTATTTCTTTCCCAAGTACAAGGGACTTTTCCTTATACTCTTTTAAAAAGGCGGAAGTATTAAGGCCGTCCATATAAAACTCCAGCCTGTTCATGATCTCCGCAATAAGTTCTTCTTTATTTATTTCGTAGCCTTCATTTGCAAGGGAAGTTGCTACATTTTTAAGATCTTCCGGGAATTCAAGCCTGCCTACATTTATGCCTATTCCTGTTACAATTCCCATTCTCCCGGTTTCGTCCGTAACATTTTCTGTCAGAATGCCGCAGATCTTTTTGCCGTTAAGGAATATGTCATTTACCCACTTTATTCCTATATGCGGTTTAGTAAGCCCTTCCGCTTCCGCTTTTTTACCTGCAAGAGAACAGATTGCACCGCATACCGCAACTGCTACAGAAGGAGTTATTCTTACAAAGTTTTCCGTAGATGTATTCGGGCGGGTAAAGAGGCTCATATATACCCCGGCTTCTCCGGGAGAAAAGAACTTTCTTCCCACTCTTCCCCTTCCGGCAGACTGGCTGCCTGCGACCACAAGAAAACCGTCCGGCGTATTGCTGCCCTTTTCTCTTGCATAATCTTTAAGGTAGTTATTGGTGGAATCTATTTCTTCAAAATATCTGCAGGATCTGCCAAAAGTCTTTGTCTTTAAAAGATCATTCCTCATCCTGTCCAAATTCAACCGTAACATAGAAGCCTCTTTCGTTTTCCTTTATATCCGTAACCGTTCCTTTGGTTTCAAAAAGTCTGTCTCCCAGCCCGTAGTTTCCGCTCATTGCAACGGCAGGTTCAATAACATAATAAAAAACCGAGTTTGGAAGGTTTCCCTCTCTTACATCCACAAGATCTCCAACTTTTACAAGGCCTGGACGTTCCATTTTAAAACTCATTGTTCTTTTCATAACCCGTTTCTCCTTCTACTCTTCGTCATATTCGCCGTATTCACAGCCAACATTGTATATATCTATATCATCCACAAGCTTTTGCAGACCGTCTTCTATCTTGTAAAGCCATACTCTTCCGGTTCCGTTTCCGCCGTTAAAGAGCTTGTTATGGAGTTTCTTTCCGTTAGGTGCTTCGTAATTAATAAAGAGCATATCCTCCTTCTTACAATGCACTTCCACCTTCATAACAGATTCCGAGTTGTTTAAGATAACCTTCCAAACGACCTCATCTTCTTTTTCTTCAAATTTGAATCTGGTCTTTGCACCCGTCCATGGCTTGGAAAAGTTGTACTCGTATTCTTTTCCTTCATAATAAAATGCTCCCAGAAGCTTTCTTTCCAAAGGCATAAAGTAAACCTTTGGTCTTCCGCCTCCAATATCAAAAACGCTGTTTGTAAGTTCTTTGCCTGTCTTTCTGCTTACCATATGGTTTGAAGAAAGCCAAAGCCAAGGGCTGGTAAAATCCTTACCCCAGTTTTTATCCGCATAGCCGTAAGAGCTTTCCGGAATAACCTCAAATTCTTCTCCGTTAAATATTACACTGCCATAAAAAAGAGACTTCATACCTTCCGCATGCCAATACATTTCAAAAGCTTCCGCAAGGCGAAGAGGTTTGCCGGCACCATATCCAACATTAAAAGCAACTTCTTTTTCTATTGTAAGATTAAACTGTATCTTTCCTGCGTCACTCATCCACTCCGGATGAGCCTCTTTTTCCTCTTCAGATACATTTATGTTTCCGAAAAGCCTGTTTTCCGAAGCGTAGCATTCGCCGGCACTTATGGAAAAAGGTGCAGTTCCTTTAATATCTACTTCTTCAATGCCGAAAAAGCGGTGCAGCTGGGCATGTTCCTTACCCCAGCAACCTGCCTTTATCATTAAATAAGATGGTTTTACTCCCTTTTCTTTATTTTCCGGAAGCTGTCCAAAAACCGGTTCCTTTCCCCCAAGTGCAGGGTTACATATAAAAAATTCCACAAAAAAAGGTCTTTCCTCACCTGTTTTGGTGCTCTTTGCGGTAAAAGAATGCCACCACCAGTCATACCCGTTCCCGGAAAGTCCTCCGGTTAACATAAATTCATTTCTTGTAATATCGCTTACATTAAACATACGCTTACATCCCTTCATAATAATGAAAAAGCCTTGAACCTATTATACATAAGTCCATGGCTTGTTCAAATCTTTATTATAATATTTTTATGCTGTTTCAAGCATCTTCTTAGGAAGGTCGGCAAGTCTGTCTTTAGCCTCTTCTTCCCCAAGAACAATAGAAAATTCGTCGAAAAATCTTTCTTCGGCATTCTTTAAGTATCTTTCATCCGTTGCAGTTATCTTCTTGCCCGCTTTAGTTCTCTGATCTCTTCTTATGTAAAGTGTTTTTAAAAGTTCAAGCCATCTGCTGCAGTCAACAGAATAAAGTGCTTCCTTATAAACAGCCTCGCACTGCTTTTCGTTGACAATCTTAATCCCAACAACCTCCGGCACAGAATCAATGAGTTTTTTAGCATCTTCCCTTGTAAGAATCTTTCTCATCTTAAGATTCTCATTATTTACAGGTGCATAAATCTTTCCGTCTCTCCCATTCACAGGCACCATAAGATAATAGTCAACATTTTTGTCCAAGCCAGGCATGCCATGCATTATCTCTTCTATTTTGCATACGCCACTGTTACCATACTGTACAAGTTCTCCAATGTTATACATAATTACCTCTCTTTTCATTTTAAAACGCAAAAGCCCTCTTTTAACATTATTATAATAACACAAAAATGCCCCAATAGGCTATTAGTTTTTTTTCACAAAATTTACCCCTTTTATATAGGGTAATTTTGCAAAAATCTAATGATTAGTTAGATATTTAACAAAAAGAGCACAAAAAGAAGGCGTAAAGTTTACCCTTACGCCCTCCGAAAGTAATCTCTAAATTAGAACTTGCCTGCTCTTGCTGCTTCTTCAACAGAAACCGCAACTGCAACTGTAGCACCTACCATCGGGTTGTTACCCATACCGATAAGTCCCATCATTTCTACGTGAGCAGGAACAGATGATGAACCTGCGAACTGTGCATCTGAATGCATACGTCCGAGTGTATCTGTAAAGCCATAGGAAGCAGGACCTGCTGCCATGTTGTCCGGATGAAGTGTTCTACCTGTACCACCGCCGGAAGCAACGGAGAAGTACTTCTTACCTGCCTCAATACGCTCCTTCTTGTATGTACCTGCAACAGGATGCTGGAATCTTGTTGGGTTTGTGGAGTTACCTGTGATGGAAACTTCTACATTTTCCTTCCACATTATAGCAACACCTTCAGGAACGGAGTTGGCACCGTAGCAGTTAACCTTGGAACGAAGTCCCTCGGAATAAGACTTACGGAAAACTTCCTCAACCTTATTTGTGTATGGATCATACTTTGTCTCTACATATGTAAAGCCGTTAATACGGGAAATAATCTGTGCTGCGTCTTTACCAAGACCGTTAAGGATAACGCGGAGAGGTTTAACTCTAACCTTGTTAGCCTTCTCTGCAATACCGATAGCACCTTCTGCAGCCGCAAAGGACTCGTGTCCTGCAAGGAAGCAGAAGCAGTCTGTTGTCTCTTCAAGTAACATCTTACCGAGGTTACCGTGTCCAAGACCAACCTTACGTGTATCTGCAACAGAACCCGGAATACAGAAAGCCTGAAGGCCTTCACCAATAGCTGCTGCTGCATCGGAAGCCTTTCTGCAGCCCTTCTTGATAGCGATCGCAGCACCTACAGTGTAAGCCCAGCAAGCGTTTTCAAAGCAAATAGGCTGAATCTTCTTTACCTGGTCATAAACATTAAGACCGGCATCCTTTGTAATCTTCTCTGCTTCTTCGATAGAGGAGATACCATAGCTGTTAAGAACAGCGTTTATCTGATTAATTCTTCTTTCATATGATTCAAATAATGCCATTTTTAGTTACCTCCTTCTACTATTTCGCAATCTCTTTGTCTGTACGTGGGTCGATAAGTCTAACAGCATCATCAACACGTCCGTACTGTCCACAAGCCTTCTTGTAAGCAGTCTCAGCGTCGTCGCCCTTCTTCATGAAGTCTGTCATCTTACCGAAGTTTACAAACTTGTAACCGATGATCTGGTCTTCTTTGTCAAGAGCAATTGCTGTTACATAACCCTCAGCCATTTCGAGGTAACGAGGGCCCTTCTTAAGAGTACCGTACATAGTACCAACCTGAGAACGAAGTCCCTTACCGAGATCTTCAAGTCCTGCACCGATTGGAAGACCTTCTTCGGAGAAAGCACTCTGGCTTCTTCCGTATACGATCTGAAGGAATAACTCTCTCATTGCGGTGTTGATGGCATCGCAAACGAGGTCTGTATTAAGAGCCTCAAGAACTGTAAGGCCCGGAAGTATTTCTGATGCCATAGCAGCAGAATGAGTCATACCTGAGCAACCAATTGTTTCAACAAGAGCTTCCTGAATAACTCCGTCCTTTACGTTAAGGGAGAGCTTGCAGGCACCCTGCTGTGGAGCACACCAGCCAATACCGTGTGTAAAACCGGAAATATCCTTAATTTCCTTTGCCTGTATCCACTTTGCTTCTTCAGGAATAGGCGCAGCGCCATGATGAACTCCCTGAGCAACAGGACACATTTCTTCAACTTCTTTAGAATAAATCATGTTGAGAACTCCTTTCATCCACATATAAATATTTTCACACATAATTTTGTCTTATGACCTTCATGGCGAAAAAAAACCTCCACAAATGTGAAGGTTTTTTTCCGTCATGACACATAAGTTTCCATTCACGCCCACTATTTTCGCACAAAAAAGGAAATGTGTCTATATTAAATTTATAAAAATATCTCCTGAAACGGTTTTGGTATTTATACATTTTTCCTTACCGCCGTCTCCGGCAGGCTTATTTAACACGTTTATCTCTCTGTCTCCGGAAACAGTATCCACATGTATTTTGTGGTAGATCTTTGTTTTATCAAGCCTTAAGGAAAGGTCCCCGGAAATGGAGGAATAATCCACATTGGCATCTCCGCACACCTTTATGTGAGCATCTCCGCTTGTGGTCCTTACACAGTAGCTTCTTTCAAATTCAACGGGAGCTGTATTATTTATATCCACATCTCCGCTTGTAGTCTTTATGGAATACTCATTTGCAGGTACATCTGTAGAAACATCTCCGGAAACCGTGGAAATATCTATCTTTTTTACCAGACCCCCGCCCAGATGAAGATCTCCGCTTGTTTCGCTTGTTTTAAGAAGGCTGAGATTACAGTTATAAACTTCCAGATCTCCGGATAAAGAATCTATGTAAAGTTCCGTAGCATCATTATTCAAATCCTGTACCTTTATATCTCCGGAAGCGGTGGAAATCCTTATTCTTCCGGAAAAGCTTCTTGGAACTGAAACTGTAACCTTTATGGAAGTAGACGAGCATCTGGCAAAAAATGCCGAATTTCCTTCTCTTTTTATAATTCTGAATTCCACCCTGGAGTCTGTATCATTTATATAGAAAGGATAGAGCATTTCGTCTCTGTGGGCACCGTAGTCCACATTAAAAGCTATCTTCTCCGTGTCGCACATTAAAAGGTCCACATCTGCAGAAGAACCGTTTACGATAATATTAAGATCGGAAACGTCATGTGTTGCCGTGTAGTTTCTTGAAACCGGCATTCCGTAGTCCATCTCGTTTGTGGCATTATATTCCTCGTATGAGGTGCTGTCGCTGTCTCTTTTTGAAAAAGCTCCTTCTACACTCTTCATAACTTCATTAAGGCCGGTCTTAACGGATTTGAATACCTTTCCGAGAACTCCCATAACCTCATCATAAGCTTCAGAGGCATCTTCCTTAAACTTCTGCTCATTAAATGATGATTTTTCGCTTTTTCTGTCTTTACAGGAATCTTCCTTATCTTCCTTAAAAGAATTAAGCTCCTTTACAAGTTCGTCTACACTTCCAAGCTCCCTTGCAACCTCTTCTTCGCTCTTTCCGCCCTCAAGGCCGCATTTAAACCTTTCCTCGTAATCTGCGGTAATTTCCTGTACCAGTTCTTCATCAAAGCCTTCAAGCTTTGTTTTAAGTTCTGTCATATATTCTTCTTTACTCATTATCTTCTCCATTCTGTGCCAAGCACTATTCACATCAGTTTTCTTTACCTAAAAGCAGGTCCACCGCTTTTACAAATTCAAACCATTCCGCTTCCAGTTCTTCTTCCTTCTCCTTACCCTTTGCCGTCAAATGATAATACTTTCTTGCCGGTCCTTCGTCGGATTCCACAAGATAAGTTTCAAGCATCCCGTCTTCTTTCAGACGTTTTAAGATCAAGTACAGAGTCCCCGGAGCAATCTGCATCTGCTTTGATACTGCATCCGTAAGCTGATACCCATAACGGTCCATGGTCTTAAGCTGAGAAAGAACGCAAAGTTCCAAAGCTCCTTTTTTAAATTGTGAGTTCATTAACTAACCTCCTTAACCATGTTGTATATTCTTCTTAATCATTTCTCGTTTTTGTTTTGACATATACTTTATATCACACACTATTCTATATTGCAATATAGTATTTATTAAAAAGTAATTAAAATAATTAAACACAAAAAAATACGCCGTAAGACTCGCTTATGGCGTACTATCAGTGCGTTTTTAGCATATTTTAAGTTTTAGATTACAAATGAAAGCTGTTCGCAATCCGGATAAAGACCGGTAAAATCTGTTATTTTATTAGGCTTAGCTTCCATGTCCTTAATGCTTGTTGCAAATAAGCCTTTTGCCTGCCTGTTATTTTTCCCTACAAAAGTAACATATCTTCCCTTATGGGACTTGGCAAAATCGGAGATTGCTTTCTTTGCAAAACCGCGCTTTCTGTACATTGGTGCAACGTAACATGCCTCTATAAAATAGTCGGATTCCGGTGGGCAATTGCCTTCCGTTCCTACAATTAAAAAGCCGCATGGTTCTGTCTCACCGTTTTGTGGGTAAATATCTACCCAGGAGGTGCAATATTCGTGTAAAACCGAATCTGCTTCCCCAATTGCTTCAGAAATGGTTGGTACGGCCTTTCTCTGTGTGTCGTACTGCCACATTTCATACTTGTAACTGTAGTACAATTCTTGTTTCGTCATTAGTATCACCTATTTATCCTTTGTACGTTCGGAAAACTTCCCTAATAAATTTTCCAAACCCGTAAGATGATACCACTTTTTTTTTAAATGTAAAGTGAAAATTCTGTGAACTTAATTTTTATTTGCTATCTCACCCTGCTTTTTATAGATGGACCCCGCAGAAACACAGCCTCTTACGGAAGAAAGAGGGTAAATGTTCGTGTTGCTTCCAATAACCGTTCCGGGGTTTAAAACGCTTCCGCATCCAACCTCAACATTGTCTCCCAGAATTGCACCCATCTTTTTAAGACCAGTCTCGATTTTTCCTCCGCTTTGCGGATCTTTTACCACAACAAGGGTTTTGTCGGATTTTACATTGGAAGTAATGGAACCTGCACCCATGTGGGACTTAAAGCCGAGTATGGAATCTCCCACATAATTGTAATGAGGCACCTGCACATTATCAAAAATGATAACGTTCTTAAGTTCCGTAGAATTGCCCACAACACATTCTTTTCCAACAAGAGCATTGCCTCTTATAAAAGCACAATGTCTTACTTCGGTTCGCGGTCCTATTATCGCAGGGCCGTGTATATACGCAGTAGGCGCAACGGAAGCTGTTTTGTGGATCCATACATTGTCACTTCTTGTATCGTATTCGTCCGGGGAAAGTTCCTTTCCGAGTTTTAATATCAGTTCTCCTATTCCCTTTAAAGCATCCCAGGGATAGGTAAAATCCTTTAAATAATCCCCCGCCTGCGTCTTTCTAAGGTCTTCAAAAAGAGCCTTTACAGTATAATTTTCAAGTTCCATAATTATTCTCCTCCCGTATAATAACTTCTATTTATAATATTCTTTGGCCTTAACAAAAACCCCGTTAAGCGAATACTGATTTTTTAGAGCCTTTACCCTTGTTATCTTGTCCGTAACAAAGTCTTCCAGCTTTTTCATATATTCATCCGAGGTAATGGTTCCTTCCGAAACATAGGTAAGGCCCTTTTCCCAGCTTGCCGTAAGCTCCGCGTTAAGAAGAGATCTTATAGACGCATCCACCACATCATATATTATTTCTCCTCTTAATGTAGGTGTTATGATCTGAGTTTTCTTATTAAGATTTAAATATTGTATCTTAACCAGTTTGCTAAGGATTTCCGCTCTTGTTGCAGAAGTTCCTATACCGCTTCCCTTTATCTGAGCTCTGAGTTCTTCATCCTCAATAAGCTGTCCGGCATTTTCCATGGCAAGGATCATGGAGCCGGAATTATACCTTTTAGGAGGCGCTGTGTCTCCTTTTTTAATGTCATATCCGGCTACATTCATTACGCTGCCCTTTTTAAGACTTTCAAAGACCGCAAGCATATCTTCGCCAAATTCTTCTTCCTCATTTGAAGGATCGGACTTTTCATCATCAGATTCCTTGTCGTCTTTTTTGGAATTTTGTTCTGTTTCGGAAGCCTTTTTTTTGGAAGGGTTACCCGCCACCTTAAAAAAGCCTTCGGAAATAAGCACTTTAAAGTTGGAAAAAAACTGTTCGTCCCCAATCTTCATGGTCAATGCTATTTTTTGATAAACAGCAGGAGGATAAAATATGGAAAGAAACCTTAACACTATCCTGCCATAAACCTTTGAAGAAAGCGGAGAAAGGGAATTAAGTGCCGAAAATCCCTGTCCGGTAGGTATTATTGCGTAATGATCCGTAATCTGCTTATCATTTGTGTATTTGGTCTTTTCTATTCCCTGATACATTTTGCCGTTAAGGATTTCCTCGGCAAATGCCTTAGCAGGCCCGTAATTTCTAAGTCCGCCGATATTTTTATAAATTTCCTTGGCAACCGCCGTGGAAAGCACTCTTGCATCTGTACGAGGGTAAGTAACCAGCTTTTTTTCGTAAAGTTCCTGAGTTATCTTAAGCGTTTCGTCCGGACTGATCTTAAACATCCTGGAGCACTCGTTCTGAAGTTCGGCAAGGTTAAAAAGAAGTGTTGCTGCCTTGTTTTCCTTCTTCTTTTCAAGTCTTGTAACGGTGGCATGAAGTCCCGCAAGTGAATCTATAAGCTCATTTGCGTCTTTTTCTTCCTTAAAGCCGTTTTCCTTATACATTTTCGGGCTGCCGGCATACTTACTCGGCTCAACTGCTCTAAACTCTCCGTCCAGACCGTTATCGGTTTTAACAATAACCCTGTAAAATGATGATTTTACAAACTGTCTTATTTCTCTTTCCCTTCTTACAACCATTCCAAGAACGCATGTCATAACCCTGCCTACGGAAATAGGCTTGTATTTCTCATCATTTAAGAACTTCTGCACAGGATATGAGTATTTTAAGGATAAAATTCTGGAAAAATTTATTCCCATAAGGTAATCTTCCTTAGCACGAAGAAAGGCGGCATCCGATAAATTGTCGTAAGCCGTCCAAAGCTTTGCTTCTCTGATCCCTCTAAGAACTTCCTCCTCAGTCTGAGAATCTATCCAGACTCTTCTCCTTTCCTTTTCCTGCGGCACCCCGGCCATCATATCCACAAGGCGGTAAATGT
>JAILFQ010000258.1 GCA_024697505.1 Lachnospiraceae bacterium | reverse complement strand
TAAAAGCGGTACAGCTTTTGATTTATCGATTGCACTGGCTATTCTTGCGGCATTTGGTGAGTTTAAAGGAGCGGATATTTCTAATATTCTGTTTATAGGTGAATTATCTCTTAACGGAGAGATAAACCATGTTGACGGTGTACTTTCTATGGCCTGTCTGGCCGCAAAAGAACAAATCCCGATAATAATAGTACCTTATGAAGATCTGAATGAGGCAGCTCTTGTAAAGGGTGTGAAAGTGTATGGTGCTAAAACGCTTAAAGAAGTCTCTGATTATATTCTGAAAAAAGGAAATCTCCATGAAGTTATAGAAGCGGTACAACAGTTAAAAGAAGAGAAAAGAGATGTCTTTGATCAGATTATAGGACAAAAAGCTGCTAAAAGAGCTTTAATGATTGCTGCCGCGGGAGGACATCATTTATTAATGATCGGTCCTCCGGGAAGCGGTAAAACAATGCTTGCAAAAGCAATGAGATCTTTACTTCCCGAAATGACTTTTGATGAAAAACTTGAGGTTTCCAAAATCTACAGCGTGGCAGGAAAATTAAAAAAGGGAAAATATTTAATTGATGAAAGACCTTTTATTGCGCCTCATCATACAGCCTCTTCGGCTTCTCTTATAGGCGGAGGAAAGTATGCCGGGCCCGGTGCGGTTTCTTTGGCCAGCAGCGGAGTTTTATTCTTGGATGAACTTCCGGAATTTAAACAGGAAGTCCTGGAAACTTTAAGGCAGCCGTTGGAAGAGCACACTGTAACGGTTTCAAGAGTAAACGGAACATATACATATCCGGCTACATTTCAGCTTATATCCGCCATGAATCCATGTAAATGCGGTTTCTATCCGGACAGAGAAAAATGTTCATGTACAGATATGCAGGTAAAGAGATATATAGGAAGAATAAGTCGCCCTATTTTGGACAGAATAGATATGACTATAGAAGTATTTCCTGTATTGCCTGACAAAAAGTCTTCAAAAGCCGATAATGATATTACTCTTGCAGAAGCCATAGAAGCTGTTAAAGGCGCCAGACAGATTCAAAAAAGACGGTTTAGCGGAAAGAGTATAGATTGCAATGCATTAATGGAAAACCGGGAAATCAAGCAATACTGCAAGGTTAACAAAGATGGAGAAAAATTACTTGAAATTATAATAAAGAACGATGGGCTAAGTACAAGGGCATATTTTAAACTCTTAAGGCTGGCAAGAACAATAGCGGATCTGGATAAAGAAGAACTAATAGGCAAAAAACACATTTCCGAAGCATATATGTACAGAAGAATCATATCTAAATATTGGAAAGGAGATCCGGCTTGATGGAAATAAAAGAAGCGTATAATTGGCTTGCCTGCATGGAAAAAGTTGCCTTTGAAACTAAAAGGGCAATGCTGGATACGGGCGTTGATGTAAGAGAAATATATGAGAGTTCATACAATAATAAGATTGAAGGTTTTGTTAATGATCTTTCTGTTAATATCAATAAAGATAAACTTTTAAATGAGCTTATAAATAAAGAGAATTTTGATAATGCAAAAGAGATTTATTCAAGACTTGAATTTATGGGAATAAAAACCATATGTGAAAAAAATGAAGATTTTCCGGAAAAATTAAAAGTAATAAATGACAGACCTTTTTTTATATATTACAAGGGGCGTATGCCGGATCCGCAAAAACCAAGTGTCGCTATTGTCGGAGCGAGGGCCTGTACAGAATACGGGAAGAGTATTGCCGAAAAAGCAGGAAAAGTTCTTGCCGGTCATGGTGTGCAAATTATATCAGGCATGGCTCTGGGAATCGATTCCAATGCGCAAAAGGGAGCCTTGGAAAAGGGAACATCATTTGGAGTGCTGGGGTGTGGAGTTGATGTTTGTTATCCTCAAGCGAACAGAAAACTATATACGGATCTTGTTAATAAAGGCGGTGTCATGTCTGAAGAATGGCCGGGGCGCGGACCTCTTTCCATGAATTTTCCTAAAAGAAACAGGATTATCTCAGGCTTATGTGACGTATTGCTGGTTGTGGAAGCCAGAGTTAAGAGCGGCTCTTTGATTACCGTTAACTATGCTCTGGACCAGGGAAAAGAAATTTATGCGGTTCCCGGAAGAATAGGGGATGGACTCTCTGCCGGAACCAATAAACTGTTAGAAGACGGAGCCTGTGTCTATTTAAGACCGGAAACGTTGCTTGAAAGACTGGGTATAGACCCCAAAGAAGAGACTTTAGGACTACAGGGAAATATTTCCCTTGAAGAAGATGAAAAAATAGTGTATTCTAAACTGAGCCTGAAAAAGATGCATTTTAATGAGCTTTTATCAAAAACAGGTTTTGAAGTCGAACAACTTAGTGAGATTTTACTCGCCATGGAGTTTAAAGGAATTATAAAACAGCCATTGGCATTTTATTATATGAAAGTTTAGGAACAGGGGAAAAAAATGGCAAAACATCTTGTAATAGTCGAGTCACCTGCAAAGGCGAATACTATCAAAAAATTTCTGGGTAATAATTATGAAGTTATAGCTTCTAACGGTCACGTAAGAGATCTTCCGAAAAGTAAACTGGGAATTGATGTGGAAAATGATTATGAACCGCAATACATTACCATTAGAGGAAAAGGAGATATTCTTTTAAAACTTCGCAAGGAAGTAAAAAAGGCCGACAGAGTGTATCTTGCAACCGACCCGGACCGCGAAGGAGAAGCAATTTCCTGGCATTTGTATGAA
>JAILFQ010000163.1 GCA_024697505.1 Lachnospiraceae bacterium | reverse complement strand
GGCTTACAAAGGGAAAATAAAGAAAAAAAGATGAATCCTAAAAAAGCAGTTCAGAAAATACGGCTTACAGAAAGAAAAACATACTTTTAAGCCGAATCGAGCCCTTTTCCGGCTTATAACACAAAAAACGCCCGACAAAAGCCGAGCGTTTTTTCTTGCCAAGCATATGCTAAAGCAAGTGTCGACCTTCGGCCTCCGGTAAGCACTACGCCGGCAGGCTTTTTTCTTGCCAAGCACACACTAAAGCAAGTGTCGGCCTGCGGCCTCCAAAACATACCTCAAGCCGGAAGTCCATTACTTGCCAAGCATACGCTAAAGCAAGTGTCGGCCTACGGCCTTAGAGATGCACACCGGCCGAAAGTAGTATCAGCAATTTGCACCCCCTTTTTGAAACTATTTTGCAAAACAGGGGGTGCAGCCGCTGAAAGAGTCGGAAAAGATGCCCTCTTTCCTCACATATCACATCTCATAAAACTCCGCTTTTACTTTCACTTCTCCATCTGCCTCAAATGAAATCCCTTCACTTGCCTCGTCGGTTTCTACAATAGCGGAAACAACATTTGTGCCTCCGTTTATAAACACCTCCATGGTATTCTTGTCCATAAGGATTCTTAAAGACAGCCTGCCGTCACTCGGGGCCTTGTATAAAAGACAGGATCTTTCTCTCTGCTTTTCCTTCTCCGTTCCGTCAGAAGACTTGTCTATTTTGAACAAACCTTCTTCCGGTCTGTAAGTAAGAACCGTTGCGCAACTTCCGCAAACTGCAAGCTTAACGGAAAACTCTTTATAACATTCCTCTCCGTCAGGGGCAATATCAAGCATCATGTCAAAACGTCTGCCCTTAAGACTGTGGTCGCTGTAACTTCCGTTTTTTACAACAAAATCAAATTTCTTTTCCACTTTTCTGTAATTGTCTATACTTTCAAGCGGTTTTTGAATTAATCTTTCCCCATCAAAAGAAATAACTCTCGGGATACTCATCGTTCCAAAAAAGACTCTGCTCTTTTCGTTGTGTCTTAAAGTGTCCCAGTTTTGAAGCCAGCCTATAATTACAAACCTGCCGTCGGGCATTTTTAAAACCTGTGGAGCATAAAAATCCGTACCGTAATCCAGACACTGCGCAGTATGAAGGTCAAAGTTTCCGTTACCATCCCTGTCCGTTATAATTACAGTCTGGTTTCCGTCTGCAAACTCCGGCTGCATTCCCTTTATTTCCTGTGGACTGAAGATTAATGCATTTTTTCCCTGAATATTAAAGATATTCGGACACTCCCACATACGTCCCAGCTTTTTGTTACATTCAATTAAAACACGGGAAAACCTCCAGTTAAGGCCGTCCGGACTTTCAAATTCCACTATTCTTCCGTCTTTTTCGCTGTTACAGCACCCTGTAACACAGCCAAAGCTTCCGTCCTCTTTTCTAAAAAGACATGGATCTCTAAAATCCACTTTTGAGAGTCCTTCAGGAAGATCCTCCGAACTAATAACCGGGTTTTTTTCGTATTTTTTGTAGTCTGTACCGTCTCCGAAAGCCAAACACTGCTGCTGAACGGTAATATCGTTTCCATTCTCGTCCTTTGCCGGCGAAACACCTGTATACATTAACATATGTCTTCCATCCGGCAAAGCCAGCGCTCCTCCGGAAAAACAACCCTCGCTGTCATATGTTTCATCAGGAGCCAGTGCCACAGGCAAATGCTTCCATGTAATAAGATCTTTGCTTACAGCATGTCCCCAATGCATTTTGCCCCAGTTTGTGTCATAAGGGTAATATTGGTAAAACAAATGATATTCCCCTTTGTAATAAGAAAGGCCATTAGGATCGTTCATCCATCCTACTCCGGGAGTAAGATGATACTTAGGTCTTGCATCCTTTGCAATATCTTTTACTGCTTCCCTCTCGTACCTTCTCGCATTCTCAAGAGTGTATTCCATATCCGGGTTTCCTCCAACTTACTGTGCCTTCTTATATCTGTCGTACGCCTGCTGGTAAACCTTAAGAAGCTCTTCTGTTCCGCAGTTCTTTTTAAGCATTACAAGATAGTCTGTCCACTCTTCGTCGGTTGGACCGCCGTTTTTTAGCCAGATGCCCTCCTGCTCGGAAACAGTGCTCTCAAATATCTGCTTGTATCTGTCTATGGTATCCAGTTCATCCTTTGTAAATACACAGTCTATCGGATAAGTAACCGTGCTCTTTACGTAAGGCTTCATCCACTTGTAATAAAGGTCTTCAAGACGCACGATCGCACGGTCTTCCATATAGAAAACATCGTTGTAGTACTTACTTAAGATAAGCTTTGGCCCGTAAACTTCATTTACGCTCTTAAGTTCTCCGGCACTCTTGCCAAACTTGGCCTTGCTTTCTTCATCTGTAATGGAAAGCCACATTCCCTTGTCATCTTTCTCCGTAAAATATGTGCCTATAGGGCCATACTGAAGCTGCATAACAATTTCTCCGTCATACCACTTATCGAAGAAGGAAAGTAATGCTTTAGGGTTTTCACACGCACTTGTAATGTTTAAGTTGCCGGAATTTACAGCACCACCGTCTCTTACAGTTACGTTGTATGTTCCATCCGGACCCGCAAGTATCGGAAGGAATACATAGTCCTTGGAGTAGTCTCCCATTATTTCCTCAATGTACCACCAGGTGGCAACACCTACGCGTCCCTGGGAGCACTTGGCAATAAGCTGAGATGTACCCTGAGAGAACATTTCAATATCCATAAGGCCTTCCGCATACCAATCGTGGAAGTAGGTGACTGCCTTACGGTAGTTGTCGGAAGCGCAAACAAATTCGCACTTTTCTTCATCATTTAAAATAAGGTCGTTGCAAACATCATTCGGCCAGTTTGTAAAACCAAAGCCTGCATAGAAAACATTCTGTCCCCAGCACCACTGGTCAAAACCGGTACTCATCGGAATTGTGCTACCGGCTGCATTGCCATAGTACTTTGCGGACATATCGTTTTCCTTAAAAGCAACCAGAGCGTCGTGCAACTCGTCCAGTGTTGTAGGAACAGGAAGTCCCAGATCGTCAAGCCACGCCTTGTTTATCATAGAAAACTGAGGTATTGTGTAAATGCTGAAATCATCTTCAATTCCAATGCCTGCAGTTCCCATCTGCTCTGCTGCCGGAAGTCCGTATATCTTTCCGTCGGACATGGTTATTGCACTTTTAATGTCCGGATTCTCCTCAAGAATCTTAGTAAGATTAGGCATTGTTTCCTCATTTATGTAAGGAGTTAAATCTATAAAAACTCCGTCTTCTCCGTATGTAGAAATATCATAGTTGCTAAAGCCGATTCCCATAAACGCATCCGGATACTGCTCACCGGCAATACGTATATTAACCTGTTCTGAAAGAGAATCGCTCATTGTATCCCATTCAATGGTAATTCCGGTGTCCTCGGCAAGTTTGTTTAATACAACGTTTCCGTCATATCCGGAACTTAATGATGACATTCCGCCCATAATATAAAAATCGGTCTGTTCTTCTCCGCCTTTCTTTGCCTCTTTCCCGGCGCCGGCGTTGCCGCAGCCTGTTAGAGCCATAGCTGCAACAAGAAGTAAAGACGTACCCAATTGCCTGATATTCTTTTTCATTTTTTCTCCTCACTTTCGCGTATCATTTTCAACTTTATCAACCCTTAATTGCTCCCGCAAGGAAGCCCTTTTCAAAATGCTTTTGTACAAACGGATAAATAACAAGCATAGGAAGCGCTGCCACAATGATGGACGAGAACTTTATGCTCTCCGTTAATTTGTTAAGTTCCGCATAACCGCCGGACACCGTACTTGCCTGAGATGCAGATGCAGAGCTTCGTATAAGAATATTTCTTAAAACGAGAGGGAGCGGTGCCATATCCGAATCCAGGTAGATTAAAGCCGTAAACCAGTCGTTCCAGTAAGCTACCATTCCGAAAACTATCATTACCGCCAAAATAGATTTGCTTAAAGGAAGCACTATCGAGAAAAAAGTTCTTAAATAAGATGCCCCGTCTATCTGGGCAGCCTCTACCATGTCCTTTGGAATGCTGTTTTCAAAGAAGTTACGAACAATGATCACATTTCCTACGGAAACTCCGCCCGGAAGCAACAAAGCCCACACAGAATTCATAAGCCCGGTCTCTTTAACAACCAGATATGTAGGAATAAGTCCCCCACCGAAATACATTGTAATTACAAAAAATATACTGATAAATTTTCTTCCCGGAAGTTCGTGCCTGCTTAACGGGAAAGCAACCAGTAAAAGCATTAGGACCGAATAAAGGGTACCGAAAAACGTATATTTAATGCTATTCAGGTAACCGGTAAATATCTTGCTGTCCGAGAAAACCGCTTTGTAACCGTCTATGTTTATCTTACTCGGCCAAAAAAAGGTTTTTCCCGCATAAACATCGTAAGGGTCCGAAAAGGAAGCGGTAAGAATGTAATAAACAGGGTAAGCTACTATAAGCGTAAACACCGCGGTTATCACAATAAGAATTATGTCGCTTGTTCTGTCCGTTAAGCCGGTAGTCATTTTCTTCGTGCATTTCATACTTCCTCCTCCTTTCCTAAATAAAGCTGATATCTGATGCCTTTTTAGATATCTTGTT
>JAILFQ010000212.1 GCA_024697505.1 Lachnospiraceae bacterium | reverse complement strand
TATCTTATAGAGACTTTAAGAGGCGCAGTAATACTTATTCCTGCGGCAGTCGGAGCAAGTTTCCTTCCGGCAAGATTTTTCTGGTATATATTCCCTCTTACGGAGGCATTAACTTTTGTTATTTATCTTTTTTTGAGGAATGTAAAGAAATATAAGATTGAATCCATAGCCAGAGACAGAGTATTTGACGGAACCATTTTTGGAAATGCGGACGACATTACAAGGACTTCTCAGGAAGCGTCCGAGTTCTGCGAAAAGTGGGAGATAAACCCTAAGCAGCAGTATCTTGTTACAATGGCCATAGAAGAAATAGGAATGAGTATTGTAACACATGGAATGAAAGATATGGACAGAGGTTTCCTTCAGATAACACTTATTGTAAGAGAAGACGGGGATGTGGAAATACATTTAAGAGACAATGCGGTTACTTTCGATCCGTTCTCTCTTGAAACATCCAAGGCAGGAGAGGATGGGGACTTTGATATGGACGCTATGGGAGTTCTTGTTATAAAGAACAAGGCAAAAGACTTCCATTACCGTCATTACCCGGGCTTTAATTCCATATCCATTGTCATATAAAAAACACACGAAGGTATATATAAACATTTGCGTTAGAAGAGGGAGTTATGAACATAGTTTATTTTGGAACGGATGTATATCTTTCAACGTTCCTCTACATGGCAAAAAATCATAACATAATGATGCTTTACACTTACCATAATGACGAAGACTATTTTACCGAATATGGAGTTGTTAAGGCTGCAAAGGAACTTGGAATACCGGTTTCTTACGGAAAAATAACCGAAGATGAGGTCAAAGACCTGTTTACCAATAAGGGATGCGATCTTTTCTTTAGTGCAGAGTATGCCTATATAATTCCTGTTCCGGAAGACATTAAAAATTTTAGAGGTGTAAATGTGCATGCAGCCCTGCTTCCCCATGGAAGAGGGTATTACCCGATTGAAAGCGGTATGGTAAGAGGGGACGAATATTTTGGTGTGACAATGCATGTGCTGGCACCGAAGATAGACAGAGGAGACATAGTATTCCAACATAAGGTTAAAAGAACTAAAGACATGGACAGCGTGGACATTTATCTGGACAATGCGGTTTATGTACTTCAAATGGCAAAAGATTTACTCGCGGATGTGGACGGAACTCTTAAAGGAGCCTACCCTCAGGGGGCGATCGAACCTTACTGGAAGAGACCGGAGATAAGTCTTCTCACCCTTAACCACGATATGTCCTGTGACGAAGCCTTGGAGCTTTACGCCAAGTTTAACGGCATGACCGAGGTTGTGATAGATGGAAAATGTTATTATGTTTCATCGATCATGAAGGGGAAGACGAAAGTGTTGGAGGATGCCGTCTTTATAGCTGTAAACAAGTGTATATACAAGGCAAAAGACGGTAATTTAAGGCTGGATTTAATAGAAAAAACTGTTTAACAAATGATTAAAAGCGTGGAGAAGGTGGAAAATTAATATGAGGAAAGTATCTTTAAGACTGAAGCTCCTTATAGGGCTTTTACTTATGGCTGCGGTACTTATTATTGCTCTTACGATGGCAATATCAAAGATTTACCGCGAAAGAATGGAGAATTATTATTCTGAAGTGGCGTTTGACCAGGCATCTATAGCTGCAAAACTTATAGACCCGGACGCTATCAGAAGATATTACGAGACGGGCCAAAAGGACGCCTACTATGAAGAAGTAAGAAAAATGCTTCTTACCGCTAAACAGGCAGCAGACTTAAAGTACTTCTACGTGGTTGTTCCCGAAAAAGATGTTATGGTTTACATTTGGGATGCAGGAGTGGAAGGAGAAGAAGGAGTTTGCGAACTCCTGGATACAGACAGCTACTACGGCGGTGGTGACGAACTTATGCATGCGGCATTTTCCAAAGATGCCGAGCGTGTAATACTTGTTACAAATGATGCCGAGTATGGTTATCTTGCTTCCGCGTATGTTGCCATTCTTGACGGAGATGAGCCGGTTGCTCTTGCCAGTGTGGATGTTTCCATGGATATGATAAACGACCAGATCAAACAGTTTGTTTATACTGCAATGGCAATCTCCTTTATAATCCTTGCTCTATCTGTTATTGCTTATTTCCTGTATGTAAGAGGAGTTATCATTAATCCTATTGCAATGATTGCAAAAGCAACAAAGGAATTTGCGGAAAGATCGGGAGACGAAAATCTTGTTGTTTCCGAACTTAAGCTTAAAGGAAAGGATGAAATTACAGAACTTTCCCATACTGTCCTTAAGATGGAGCAGGACATTTTAGATTATACGGAAAATATCAGAAAAACAACAGCGGAGAAGGAAAGAATAGGAGCGGAGCTTAACGTAGCCACCCAGATACAGGCAGATATGCTTCCTATTCCTGACGAAGCTTTTACGGACAGAGAAGACTTTAATATATATGCATCCATGACTCCTGCAAAGGAAGTAGGCGGAGACTTCTACGACTTCTTCCTTGTGGACGACAAACACCTTGCCCTTGTTATTGCAGATGTGTCCGGCAAGGGAGTGCCTGCGGCTCTTTTCATGGTTATTGCAAAAACTCTTATAAAGAATGCGGTTCTTCAGGGACTTTCTCCTAAGGACGCGCTTGAAAAAGCCAATAATCAGCTTTGCGAAAACAATAAGGCAGACATGTTTGTTACAGTCTGGCTTGGAATAATGGATACCGAAACAGGTAAAACCGTTGCATCAAACGCCGGCCACGAGTATCCGACTATAAGAAGACCGGGTGAAGCCTTCGAGCTTATTAAAGATAAACATGGAATGCCTCTTGGAACAATGGAAGGCATTCACTATAAGGAGTATGACTTCGAAATACCGGATGGCGGTACACTTTACGTTTATACGGATGGTGTTGCCGAAGCCACAAGCAATGAAAATGAACTATTTGGAACAGAGAGAATGTTAAGCGCGCTTAACTCCGAACCGGATGCAGGAACAAAGAAACTGCTCGCAAATGTTGCGGCAGGAATAAAGGACTTTGTGGGTGATGCGGATCAGTTTGACGACATCACAATGCTTTCCGTTAAGAGAAGTGCACGTAAGGAGGGATGAGTATGAAAGAACTTAATATTGAGGCAACCGTGGATAATATTCCAACCGTAACGGATTTTGTGGACGAAGAGTTGGAAAGCTTTGATTGTCCTATGAAAGCGATGACGCAGATTAATATTGCAATAGACGAGCTTTTCGGAAATATTGCAAATTACGCTTATAATCCTGAAGTCGGTCCTGCTACGGTAAGGGTTGAAGTAAAGGATAACCCGCCGGCCGTTTATATTACCTTTATAGACAACGGGGTACCTTACGATCCGTTAAAAAAAGAAGACCCGGATGTTACACTTTCCGCTGAGGAAAGGCAGATCGGAGGTCTTGGTATTTACATGGTTAAGAAAACCATGGACAGTATAGATTATTCTTATAAGGATGGCTGTAACA
>JAILFQ010000164.1 GCA_024697505.1 Lachnospiraceae bacterium | reverse complement strand
AAGCCATAGTATATTTTTCTGTGGCTTTTATTTTTTTTCTGTCTATATATTTCCAGATCTTTTTCATAGTAGTTTCCTCCTGTTTAAGACATTATGATGCATGGATGTAAAAAACAAAGTGCAGATAAAGTAAAACCTGTGTAAAATGTTTTAAATTTTACATAGATTTTACATAGAATCGCCCTTTGCTTTTACAAGAGACCTCTAATATTGAAATAGAAAAATAAACGAGGTAGCAACATGGATATCTTTGGTTTTTTAACAATGATAGGCGGACTTGCCCTCTTTTTGTACGGTATGCATACAATGGGAGACGGTCTTGTTATGCTTTCCGGAGGTAAGCTGGAAAGAATACTTGAAAAACTGACAAATAAAAGGATAATGGCAGTTCTTTTGGGAGCTTTTGTAACGGCGGTGATCCAGTCATCATCTGCTACAACGGTTATGGTTGTAGGTTTTGTAAACTCCGGGATTATGAAACTCACCCAGGCTGTGGGAATAATAATGGGGGCAAACATAGGTACAACAATAACAGCCTGGATCTTATCTCTTTCCGGTTTAAGCGGAGACAACATATTTGTTTCTTTGTTAAAGCCAAGTGCTTTTTCCCCCGTCCTGGCTATGATCGGGATAGTATGTATTATGACGGGAAATGAGGGGACCAAGAAGAAAAACCTCGGAAATATATTATTGGGATTTGCGATCCTTATGTTTGGTATGGACACTATGAGCGGAGCGGTGGCGCCTCTTAAGGACAACGAGGCTTTTACCGGTATTCTTACGGCCTTTTCAAATCCTTTGTTTGGTTTGCTGGCAGGTGCACTTCTTACCGCAGTTATACAAAGTTCATCTGCATCAGTTGGTATTTTACAGGCACTTTGTATGTCCGGTGCAGTTAATTATTCGGTAGCATTACCGATCATTATGGGACAGAATATAGGAACATGTGTTACCGCGTTAATATCTGCGGTGGGAGCAAGTAAAAACGGTAAAAGAGCAGCTTTTATACACCTCTATTTTAATCTTATAGGTACCCTGCTTTTTATGGCCACATTTTATATACTAAATGCATTCTTAAAGTTCTCTTTTACGGAAGAGGCAGCAGGTGCGGCCGGAATCGCTTTTGTACATAGCCTTTTCAACATATGCTCGGCAGTGGTGCTTTTCCCGTTTGCGGGTAATTTGGTTGATCTTGCAAAGGTTACGGTAAGAAGTAAAAAGACGGTTACAGAAGAAAACGCAAAGCCGGAAGAACTTGCGGCGCTTGATGAAAGATTCCTTGAAACACCTTCATATGCACTTAAACTTTGTAAAAAAGCTGTTACAAAGATGGCAGAGCTTACCAAGAATGCTATTTTTCTTGCAACGGATGTTCAAAAAGACTATTCCTCAGAAAAAATAGCAGAAGTAGAGAGACTCGAACAGCTTGTGGACGAGTATGAAGACTCGGTAGGCAGTTATCTTGTTAAAATAGCCGGAAGAGATTTAGGTAGCAAAGACAGTCATTTGCTTACGGTTTTGCTTCATTCCATAAGCGATTTTGAAAGGATCTCCGACCATGCCATTAACATTACAGAAGTTGCACAGAAGATGAATGAGCAGGGACTGGAATTTACAAATGATGGCAAAAGTGAATTATTATCCCTTGAAGGTGCAGTCTATGATATAATACAGATGACTTTTAAGGTGTTTGAAGACGAGGACACAAAAAACGCTGTAAATGTGGTACCATTGGAGCAGGTAATAGACGATCTTGTTTCTGAAATGAAACAGAGACATATTTTAAGATTAAGAAAAGGAGAATGTTCAATGGAAGCAGGAATCCTCCTTGAAGATCTTCTTACGAATTATGAAAGAGTTTCTGACCACTGCTCAAATATTGCCGCAGCTTTAATAGAAATACAGACCGGTGAACTTGATATGCACCAGTACCTGGATGTAAAAGTAAAGGGGAGCGACCCTTATTTCAGGGAAGAGTATCTTCGTTTGAAAAATATTTATATTTTACCATAAGAAAGAAGGAAAATATGGCCTTAATATACCTTGTAGAAGATGATGACAGCATCAGAGAGATAGAAACAATGGCGCTTAAAAACAGCAATTATATAGTGCACGCCTTTGACAGAGCATCATCATTTTATGAAAAAATTAATGAGATCACTCCGGACCTTGTTCTTTTGGATATTATGCTTCCCGACGAAGACGGGTATTCCATAGTAAGAAAACTTCGAAGAGACTCCAAAACAAAAAAGATCCCAATAATAATGATAACGGCTAAGACCGAAGAAATGGATATGGTTAAGGGCCTGGATGACGGTGCGGATGATTATATCAAAAAGCCCTTTTCGGTTATGGAGCTTCTTTCCAGGGTAAGAGCTATACTAAGAAGAACTGCAGAGGATGTGCCGGAACATATTATTGTAGGCGGTATTTCTTTGGATAATGATAAGCATCTTGTTTTGTGCAACGGAAAGAGCGTAACTTTAACACTTAAGGAATACGAACTTTTACACTATCTAATGATAAATGAGGACATTGTTCTTAACAGGGACTCTCTTATGCAAAGCGTTTGGGGCGCGGATTTTGAAGGAGAAACAAGAACTGTGGACATGCATATTAAAACCCTGAGACAAAAACTGGGAGAGTACGGAAAACAGATCAGAACCATAAGAGGAGTTGGATATTCCATAGGAAAAGAAATCGGGGAAGAAGCATGAAACAAAAAATAAATATAAGACTTGGTTTTATAGCCTTGCTTGCTATTATAGCAACAACTATCGGAACAACCTTTATATATTATGAACTGTTTCAAAAGCAGGTAAGAGCAGACTTAAAGCAGAACGCTTTGCTTTTGGTTGAAACCGAAGTTTTCCAGAACACCTATAATGAAGGAATTGAAAACGCCGGTGAACTTGCTGATTTTAAATTCTCAAATCTTCGTATTACATGGATAGATGGTGATGGGACAGTTTTGTTCGATAATGATACAAATGCTACGGAACTTTCAAACCACTTGGACAGACCTGAAATACAAGAGGCTTTTAAAAGTGGTGAAGGAGAGACTGTCAGAAAGTCCGACACTATGAATATGCGGACTTTTTATTACGCAAAACTTCTTGAAAACGGTACTGTTTTACGTGTTTCCACAAAGGCAAGTGCAATGATCAATGTTTTGTTTGCTTCACTTCCGGTAATTTCCGGTATCATTGTTATTATTCTGATCGCATGTATAGTAATAGGACATCTGCTTACCGGAACAATAATGAAGCCGATTGAAAATATGGCAGAAAATCTTGAGGAAACCATTCCTCCGGTATATAAAGAACTGGAACCTTTTGCGGACAAAATCAGGAGCCAGCATGAGAAAATACTGGCAGCAGCAAAAAGCAGGCAGGATTTTACCGCTAACGTGTCACACGAGCTTAAAACCCCTATAACGGCCATTTCAGGCTATGCGGAGCTTTTAGAGAACAAAATGGTGGACGAAGAGTCGCAAATACATGTGGCGGGGAAAATACGCGAGAATGCAGACAGATTACTTTCTCTGGTAAATGATATTATTAAACTTTCGGAACTTGATCATTACGAGGTAAAGGTTAATTTTGAGACTACGGACCTGTTTGCGGTGGCAAAGGAGTGTGTGCAAAATCTCTTGCCTATGGCAGAAAAAAAGCAGGTTTCAATATCTCTTACCGGTGTTAGCGCAGGAATTAACGCAGATAAAGCACTTATAAGAGAAATGGTGGAAAACCTGGTTCAAAACAGTATCCGTTACAATAAAGAAAAGGGGAGTGTGTTTGTGGAAGTAAGAATAAACAATTCACATCCCGCAATAGTTGTAAGAGATACGGGTATAGGAATTCCTGCAGACCGTCTGGACAGAGTATTTGAACGTTTCTACAGAGTGGACAAAAGCAGATCCAAGGAAACCGGAGGAACCGGGCTTGGTCTTGCAATAGTAAAACATATAGTAGAGCTGCATTCAGCAGAACTGAGTATTACGAGTGAACTTGGAAAAGGAACGGAGATAACTGTAAATTTTTAATACAAAGAAAAAATGTATAATGCAAAAAAATGCCCGATCCGTATAGAAAACGGACCGGGCATAATTGATGTTGTAATATTTTTGATCAGATGTTTACAAATCTTTCAACTTCTTCTTTAAGACTGTCTGAAATCTTGCTGTTCTTTTCGGCTTCCTTGCTTAAATCGCTCATGGATGCAGCAAGCTTTGTGGCTTCACTTGCAACCATTGTAATGCCGGAAGAACTTTCTGCAACGGCGTGGTTAACACCGTCAACGTTATTGGATACTTCGGTAAGAGTTTCGGAAAGACTCTGGGAATTATGCTGGAACTCTGCCAGAATGCTTCTCATGCTTTCGGCATCTTTAAAGTATTGCTCGGAATAGCCCACAAACTGTTCATAATCGTTAAGAACGGATTCATCAACGTATCTGAGAATCTCATCCGCATTTTTGGAAAGAAGTTCAACAGCTTCAATAACTATCTGGCTTATGGACTGAATGTTGTTTGCTGCGTCACGGCTGGAGTCTGCAAGAACTCTTATTTCGTCGGCAACAACCGCAAAACCTCTTCCTGCTTCGCCGGCCCTTGCGGCTTCTATGGAAGCGTTAAGTGCAAGGAGATTGGTCTGGCTGGAGATGGAAAGGATTTCTCCGGTAAGTTTATTTATCTTTTCAACATTTTTACTGTTTTCTATAGCTTCGTTAAGGTTGTCTCTGCGCTCGCCGATCATTGCTTCGGCGTTCTTTTTGTTGGTAGCGGAGAAATCTTTTACATCATTTGCTCTCTTTTGAACTTCTTCTACGAATCCATAACCTTCGCTTACACGTTTATTCATTGCTTCTGCCTGTTCGGAAATGTCTGCGGCACTCTTTGCAAGGTGTTCAACGGTGCTGTTGATTTCCTGCATGTTAGCGGCAAGTTCTTCGGAAACCGCGGAAACGTTTGCTGTACTTTCGTTGGAAGAGGAGATTTCGTTATTTAAATGGGCAACGGAATCACTAAGACTTGCGGACTCTTCACGGATTTTCTTGATAATACTCTGTAATTGATCCATAAAGGAGTTTATTCCTCTAAGAAGTTTACTGATTTCATCATTACCTTTAACTGCAAATCTGGATGTAAGGTCTCCCATACCTTCCGAGATACCGTTTATAACCGTAGACATGGTGTTTCCGGCATTTGCGGCAGGCTTGATTATGTTTTTTAAGCGAAGCATTGCCAATACATCAACTGCAATAAATCGTACAATAAAAATGATTATTAGTATTGTAAGCGATGATGTTACGGCACTTACATGTTTGCGTGCCACGGCAACTTCCGCATCGGAAGCTTCTCTAATGGTGTATTCACCAAGAATTCTTGTTTGAACATTAGAGGTTGTTCCGTCTTCATTTTTTTCGGTAACGTATGCGCCATCCTTATAAAGGCTTACTGCAAATCCTTCCACAAAACGGGATTTTGTTGCCATTGCCTGGGCGTCGTTCCACCAAGTTGAGGTTATATTTCCGTTTTCATCATAAGTGATTGCGGAGTTGGCGGTGTATTCGTTGAAGATGGAAGTGTAGGCGT